>JBHJOU010000362.1:0-18414 GCA_050329355.1 Rivularia sp. (in: cyanobacteria) | reverse complement strand
GTTCCTATTAATGTAGGGACAATAATTGAATGGAAACGTAACATCATCACCTAAGAAAGATTTACCCAGATTTGTTCCTATTAATGTAGGGACAATAATTGAATGGAAACATCTTCGTCTAATGTCACAGTTTCAGTTCCAGGCGTTCCTATTAATGTAGGGACAATAATTGAATGGAAACACTTTATCTTTAGAACCATTTTTTACGTGACCTAGTTCCTATTAATGTAGGGACAATAATTGAATGGAAACTTAGCACTTATTGAAGGTGAGATTTATCCTTCTGGTTCCTATTAATGTAGGGACAATAATTGAATGGAAACATTTTAAAGCCTCAATATCTTTTGGGTCATCATCGGTTCCTATTAATGTAGGGACAATAATTGAATGGAAACATATCAAATTCCATTACTTCACCAATATCGTTAAGGTTCCTATTAATGTAGGGACAATAATTGAATGGAAACCATTTCTGATTGAAAATAAGCGATAAAATACCTCGTTCCTATTAATGTAGGGACAATAATTGAATGGAAACGTAACGTAGTCTTTACTCGCGTGAGCGCGGGAAGTTCCTATTAATGTAGGGACAATAATTGAATGGAAACCTCGTACCACCACTTCCTGTTTCCATAAATTGAGGTTCCTATTAATGTAGGGACAATAATTGAATGGAAACTACAACCTCCTTGCTGAAGGGTTTTTCAAATTTGTTCCTATTAATGTAGGGACAATAATTGAATGGAAACTGCCAAAAAGTAACAGAATTGTAGCGTTTGGTGGTTCCTATTAATGTAGGGACAATAATTGAATGGAAACCCAATAATCAACCGCAATTTCATTTATCCTTTCAAGTTCCTATTAATGTAGGGACAATAATTGAATGGAAACGAAGATTAGCACGGTCGATGTGGGGATGATTGACGTTCCTATTAATGTAGGGACAATAATTGAATGGAAACCCATCAACCAGTTGAATAATGAGTTTAAATTCTGTTCCTATTAATGTAGGGACAATAATTGAATGGAAACCTAAAGGGCAATCCATTATTTTGCATAAAACCGTTCCTATTAATGTAGGGACAATAATTGAATGGAAACCAGCTTCAAACCAACTCTTAAAGTCTGCTAGGGTTGTTCCTATTAATGTAGGGACAATAATTGAATGGAAACAAATTCAACCAACTTGCAATCCCATTTGACTAATGTTCCTATTAATGTAGGGACAATAATTGAATGGAAACTACCTGAATATATAGAAAATGCGTTTGGAGATGAAGTTCCTATTAATGTAGGGACAATAATTGAATGGAAACCTCAGTTTCTTCTACTTCTGCAAATTCTTGTAAGTTCCTATTAATGTAGGGACAATAATTGAATGGAAACAGGATAGTAAATTACTACAAAATACTTGGGTGGGTTCCTATTAATGTAGGGACAATAATTGAATGGAAACTTGCAGGACATTACGGTAAAATAACACACATTCGAGTTCCTATTAATGTAGGGACAATAATTGAATGGAAACAGAAAAGTTTCTAAAAAAGAAGTAGGAAAAGGTTCCTATTAATGTAGGGACAATAATTGAATGGAAACCAAATCACAATGTGATTTCATCTAGTAAATATTGTTCCTATTAATGTAGGGACAATAATTGAATGGAAACATCTTCCAATGCCGGGGGAATGAGATTTCCGTAAGGTTCCTACTAAGTAAGTGGGTTAAATTAAATATAAAACCTCACCCTCAATCCCTCTCCTTACTAAGGAGAGGGAGCAGTACGGCAGGGTGAGGTCTTATCTTATAGTTAATTACGCCTACCTACTTAATGTAGGTTTAGACTACCGAACGGAAAAAATTTCCTATCGGGTCGCTTTAGATCCAAATACTGCCCAACCAGCAACCAGAGGAAAATGAACCCCTTGTAGACTAGAAATATTAATCATGGGACTTCATGGAAAATATTATATTATGCCACTATGATCAATGGGCGATCGCAATTCATCCCGATCAAAAGCTACAGATATACAGAAATAACGCTACTATTTAAAATGACTCAAAACGTTATATAATAAGCTTCTTTTATGAATGCCTTTTTACTTTTGCCGATGTGTACTAGAAATAAACATTTTCTTTATTTCACTATCAATAATTAATATGCATCTATCTTACTTATTCAATCTACCTCAATTTTGGCTGCTACAAATTTATTTGTTTATTGCTCAAGCTACTCCAACTCCCACAGCAACACCAAAACCACTTCCGACTCCTGCTGATGTCGAATTATTAAAAAGTCAAACGCTTGAATAATATAGGACTTACGCAAAGGTAACGTAACTTGTCTTATCGGACACGCCCTCGCCGCACGCTTCGCGTGAACGCTAACGCCAGAATCCTGCGATTGCTTCCCTACACTCCGTTTCGGTCGCAATGACAATTGCAGTTTGCGTAAGTCATGTAATAGTTTCGGCAGTTTTGTTAGCTAAATCGTCATTCGCACGAGGATTGCAGGAGCAAAGAAGATATGCGGTTAAAATTGGGTATAACAAATTAAAGTATAAAAAACGCTTTATATGACCGCAATCAAGCCTAAGAATAAACCAGCAGCAAAAACCGACTCTAAACCCCTCGCTCATTTTCTCATAGGTCCCCCAGGAAGCGGGAAATCAAGTTTCGCTCAAATCCTGTCACAAGAAGCAGATTGCGAAATTATTTCTACCGATAACATCCGTGACGAACTATATGGTGACGCAAAAAATCAAGGTGAATGGTTCACAATTGAATCTATTGCTATTGACCGTATTTTTACTGCATTCAAGCTTGGTAAAAGTATTATTTATGATGCGACTAATTTCAAACGTTCCTTTCGGATGGACTTTTTAGGAAAGGTTGAAGCTCGATTTGCTGACTCTGAGTTATCTCAAATCAAATGGATTGGGTGGTATTTAACAACTCCTCTAAAAACTTGTAAGAAATGGAATCAACAGCGTCAGCGTCAAGTTGACAAAGGAGTTATCGAAAATATGTTTAAATCACTGCAAAATTTCTCTCCAATACCTGGGGAAGGATTTGCAGTAGTGAACAAAATTGATGTGACTTCGATTGATGTGACTTCGAGTCAATCTCAACTTCAAGTTACAGAGCTAATCGAAACAATCCCACGTCAAATTATCAATTCCCAAAATCGTTATGCAAATATAACTCCTCATCGTTATAGCAATCTTCTAGACTTTGAGCGCTTGATGCATTTAATATCTTTAATTATCAAGTTTCCCGGTATTGGTGAATTTCACTCAACAAATCCTAAATTATTAGAAGATATTCTTGGTTCCGTTCAAGATACAACCTCCATACAAGAAATTACTGCCATGATGGCGAAATTGCGAGGTGTAATTTATGCTAAGGAAGATGCTATTGCTGCTGATTTAGAATGGTTAGCAAATGAAGGAATTATTAACCATCAATTAGAATTAAGAAATTCTAGCTGTTTAATGGTAGCTAACGAGCAAAATATTTCTAGTAGCTTCAATTCAAGACATTCTTATTCCGATAAAGAGTCTTTTCAGCGTTTAATTGGCACAATTGGCTATATTCTCCGCTATCCTTTTTTAGTTAATACGGGTGGAGGTTGCTTAAAAACATTGACTGAAGCACTCGCTCAAGCTGAAATTATTGATAACTCGGATAAGAAACGGGACATAATTCGTAGAGATATTGAAATAGCTTTAAAACCATACAAAATATTACCAGATTTTTCTATGCGTAGCGGTTACTTTGCAGGTACGGGAATCTTTTCTAAACCCGAATTAATCAAATTGTTTGATATAATTCAATCTCAAGTTAAGATTTTAGATGACCCTCAAGCTTTAGAAATCTATCAAGTATTTCAGCAACGTTTGTCACAAACCAATATCTTACAAAAATCAGATAAAATTTATCCAGTCAGAGCGATCGCCAATAATACGATAGTAAATCCCAAGTATCTTCACAGTAGTGCTGTGGGAAATAATATTGCTCAACTGGAAACTGCGATTGTGGAAGCGAGACTGTTGGAAGTCAAGCGGTTTGATGGTGCGGGTAGATATATCGGAGATGAGAAAGACTTTTTCAAGATTTATCCATTACAAATAATTTTCTTTAACTTTGCTTGGTACCTGGGATATGAATCTGTAACTGGTGAAACCTCTGGTTTGCTAAGATTTGAGCGTCTCGATAGATTGTTTTTAGGAAAACCCCAAACTCAACAACGCAGTCGAAAAGAACAAGAAAAAAAGTTAGACAGTTTACAAAAATTGCAGAAAACTGGAGCAGGGATATATCTAGGAGATAGCAGTAGCAACCAAAAACTATTTCTCAGTTCTAATCAACAGGAAAAAAGACAAGTATGTGTAATGGTAGAGCTTTGGTTTAACGATAATATTTACTCCTTTATTACAGAAGGGACAAAACGATTCGCTCAAATGAAAATGTCCCCTCCAATCAAGAAGACAACAAGTAATCTTCCTAAATCGTTATTTTCTTTAGCTAAAACTGGAGATGCAAATTTTCCTCATCGTTTCCAAGCTACATTCCCTAAGTGGACGTTAAATGATTTTGATTTATTGAAGTGGATTGTTAGTTTTGGTGGAGGTGTGAAAGTAGTTACACCACCGGAATTAGTAGAAAAAGTTAAAGTAATTGGTGAGGGAATTGTGGGGAATTATGAAAGTTAGAAGTAAATTAAATTGAAAGTCAAAAAGAATTTAGTGGCGATTGATTATCAAAACTTATTGATTTGCGATTATTTTATAAGCATCTGAGGGGGTATAGTATGAGCTAGAATCCCAATTATTTCGTTAACCCCCTCGGATATATTGTTGGATAAGGGTTTTAAGGTGTTAGAAATGTTGTTTAGTAATAAGAAGTATCAAAGATTTGTAGTAAATATTGACCCCCTCAGAATTAGGGGTGTAGAATTGGTTCAGGGAAAGGGTTCTATGAGCCTAGCCTTTGACTTTTTGTAAGTCGAATTAAAATGGAAACTTCGCTGTTGGAAATCCTTTGAACTTGTCTAGGATACTTTTAATTTTTATAAGTCGAATCGAATTATAAACATCACTTACAAAAACCGGGCTTCGACTCGCAAAAATATTATTTATGCGTAGAGGAATTAACAAAAAGCCTGGTTTTTTTATCAAAGTATAGTTAAATAATAAAAAAAGAGTTGCTAGTTTAACTCCACTTCTACGCATCTAAAATATTGGCAAAAAATCAAATCATTTTGACTCTCTAGACAACATATAATTAAAAAACCATTTAACGATATAGTAATATAAAATTATTCCTCATTCGCATAAAAAAAGACACAAGCAGCAAACCAGTGTTATAAATTGCAATTAGGTCACTGGTATCCAGAATGAACGTGTATCACCGCAAACTGTACGCATTTTTGCGTTCGGTTGAATGTATAGATTGGCTGAATGTCGATTTATCTTATATTTACAATGAATTAAAGTGTTTGCAGCCTCATTTGCAAGAATTAGGCGACTGGTGGGAAAATGGTGGAGGTAAATTAGTTGCTAGTATTGGCAGTTCTTCTGACAGAATTAACCTTAGTTCCACTGCACCGCTAGAACAAATAAATGACATTGCGATTCGTCATCCTATTAGCGGACAGCAGCGAAATATTACTGTTTCAGTATTTAATCAACGACTAGATATTAGCGAAATAGCAGTAGAGGAAGATGTAAAAAAAGTCTTTTGGTGGTTTTGGCGCTATTTTCCCGAAAAATTAGCAGAGCAAGACCCACATAATGCTTTTTTGATTCCTACCCATAGAATTTTACCGGATTGTCCGCTACATGGTTATCAAAGTACTGTTTCCGCTTTAACTGGGGCAATTTTTCATGATTCCGCAGAACCTCACCCTCGTTCCCTCTCCTTAGCAAGGAGAGGGATGTCTGAAAGACAGGGTGAGGTTTCCGATAAATCTTCAAGTCCTTATTTATTTTTATTTACTTTCTCCCCGGTACAAGAATTTATCAAAGCTTCGCGGAAGTTTCTCGATTTTTGGGCTGGTTCTTATTTGTTGCATTATTACAGTGCATTACTTTGTTTTGAAACTGCAAAAATTTACGGTCCCGACGCAATTATTACTCCTTCATTATGGAACCAAGAAATAATTGATGCATTTATATTCCAAGATGAAGAGTTAATAATTTCAACATTAAAATCACAATATAATAATCCCGCGCATAACTTTAACAATAATCCTCAAAACCAAACTTTCAATACAGCACTAACTACGGCAGGTTTTCCTAACGTCATTACTGTTTTGGTTCCCAGTCAAGAAAAAGCCACAGAATTAGGTAAACATCTTGATAAGATTATTAAAGAACGCTGGTTAGAAAGTAGTAAAAAAGTACGACAGGCTATTAAAGAGAAAGTTAGAGATTTACTTAAGAATAAAGAACAGTACTCTGAAAAATTAGAAGAGATACGGAGAAACTTTCCTAATTACGAAGAAGAAGAATTAAGAAAAGAACTGGAGAATTTTAGTCAGAGAGGATGCTGGGAGTGGAATCAATTATGGGAAGCTCAGATTAACAGTACATGGGAAACTTATTTCGTCGGTGTTCCATTCGGACATCCTAAAGAATCTTTAGAAATTGATATTACAAATTTCGAGAAAAATCAACATGAATGGATAGATAAGCAAAATAAAATAGTAAGAGCAATTAAAGAACTACCGACTAATGCGGAACGAGAAGCTTATACAAAGTTAAATGTTGGGACTTGGTGGGGAAGCTTACAAGCGCATCTTGGTAGTGCTATTCAAGCAATTAAAAATACCCGTGGTTGGCAAATTCCCGTAGCACCAGGGGAACGCTCCACTTTATCCGGTTATTATAGTGCAGTATATCCCCAATTTGCCTATCAGAAATTTCAAAATGGTTTAGGAGTTCCATCGGAATCATTACGTTTATTTTGGCAGGTAATGGGAGTGGCATTTCCAGGATTGTTTAATGGTTCGGAAAAATTAAACGCAATTGAATTGACTAAGCGTATGGCTTGGAAATCTGGGGGAATTGCATTCCAACAAGACGGAAATCAAGATAATGAAAATGCAATATCTCTAGGAATTACATTAAACCCAGATGATGATGACTATGAAGGATTAATTCGTTTCCCAAATCTTTGTTCTATCGCTGCTGCACATTATGCAACTCATAATCCTCAAAAAATTCAAGAATATTGGAATGATTTAGATACGGAAATCAAAAACGAATTTGATTCCAAAAGCCATGACATATTTTCTTCTCGTACCCGTCGTCCCTTTCATGTAAAACGTGCTGATACTGCTTTGAAAGCAAGTACAAATTACGGTAAAGGTTATAACGGTGTGATGCTTTCGAGTAAATGGCTTGCTGATGACATGAACTTGAAAAATCAATCGGAAAAAGCTTTATTACGCGCTGTTATCGACAAAACGCAGAAAAAACATTTTGGGGATAACAATCCTGCTGACTGGTGGGTATTGGTACTCGGTGACGGTGACGGTATGGGGAATTACGTAAACGGACGCAAGCTAAAGACTTATCAAAATTACATCATAGAAGACTTAGTTAATAGGGAAGGAATTGATAACGAAACATGGCGTTTATTATTAGAAGAAACTAAGAAGCGTATGGGACCAGCAACTCACGTCGGACTCAATCGCGCATTACTTGATTTTTCTAATCGCATAGTTAATTACATCACCGAACAACGCTGTTGTGGAAAAGTAATTTATAGCGGAGGTGACGATGTAATGGCTGCATTATCTTTAGCCGATTTACCAAAATATCTGATTTCGTTACGCTCTGCATGGTGTGGAGGAATAGATCCTGAAGGTGAGTTTAATAGTAGTGGTGGTTATTGGCAATGGAATACTGAAAACACCAATCAAACACCTCGTCCAAATGATATTCCACTGCGTCCATTATTCACAATGGGTGAAGAAGCAAGAATGAGTTTGGGAATTGTCATCGCACACAAAAGTGTTCCCTTACCAACTGTGTTAGAAAAAATCTGGGATGCAGAAAAAAATGGTGCAAAAAAATTAATTGGTGGAAAAATTTCTGATGATAAATCCACACCAGATAAAGATGGTTTATGCTTCCGAGTAATTTACGGTTCTGGTAACACCTTAGAAGCATTTATGAAAGGTCATTTATTAGAGGGATGGTGGAATTTTATTAAAGAAAGTCAAAAATGTGAAAACTTTGATTTAAGTCCAGTACTATATCGTTTAGCCGAAGAACTACCCCGTCATGCTGAAGTTACCGAAAGTGATGGATTATTTCAAACAGTTGCTAACGTAGTTTTAGATAGTAGAAATATAGAACTTCCCGAACCAGTCCGAAATTCACTTTTAGAATGGTTAAATAACTGGGAGAAATGGGCTTGGGCTGCTATGAATGAAGCTCGACGTAGAGAAATAGAACCAGATAAAAAAGATAAGGTACAAGCATTAGGAGCAAGACCGGAAGATATGGCAATTTTGTTAAAATTTACTGCTTTTTGGGTATCACAGAATAAGTGGTGAGTTAAAAATTAAAAGTTCAAAGTTATAAGTCCTAAGTTCTAAATCAATGCAATTATTTGAATTTTTTTTAACCGTCGGGGATTACCGTTAAGATTCACATCTTGCATGATTATCAAAAATGCCGGGAATAAGTAAGTGGGTCAAATTAAATATAAAACCTCACTCTCAGTCTCTCTAATATGGCTACGGTGTATACACAGGTTTTGTAGATTTGTTTCACAGCGTTTAGATCCCCCCTAACCCCCCTTAAAAAGGGGAGGATTTGATTTAAAGTCCCCCTTCATAAGGGGGATTTAGGGGGATCTTACGAGATGTATTTTGGAATTTTCACTTTTTATTTAATCTATGAAATGGTACAAAGTTGAACCACTCGATGTTTTATTATTCCGGGAATCTAAACCATTTTCGCCGGGAGAAGGTGCTTGGGCTAAGAGTATATTCCCTCCGATGCCAATTACTATTTTTCAAGCATTTCGTTCTGCGATTATTTGCCCTATAGATAATAATCAAAATGAGTCAGATACACAGAGTAAATATAATGTTAAACTAAAATTCAAGGGTCCATTTTTATTACAAGATACATCTGCGGGACAAGTTTTGTGGCTACCAACTCCTAAAGATTTGCTTTGCGTAAAAGAATGTAATGAGAACTCCGACAATGAACAAGACTCTGATAAATCTGAAGATTCTAATGATTGGTTGTGTTTGACATGCTTGCAACCATTAGGAGAAAATATTCCGGAATGGGAATATATAACTCACGGTTGTGGTAGCTTTACCAATAATCAGTTATTACCGATGGTTCCCCCTTCTCCAGATGAAGATTTGTGCGATAATCCACCGCCGAAAGGTAAAAAACAACGTGTTAGTGGTTCTCCTAAACCCTGGATTAAAGCTTCAGCATTAGTTCGCTATTTAAAGGGAGAAAGTTTAAAGAATCCCTTAAATCCCCGTAATAAATCAACATCTCAAGAAAAACAATCAAATAAACCAGAGGATTTTTTTCATGATGATCCTTGGGAAGTCCAGATTTTACCGCATATTCAAATGCAAGCAGATAAGCGTCAAGTAAAGGATGAGGATGGTTATTTTACCGAAGTTTCCATACGCTTGCGTCCGAATTGGTCTTTAGTTGTTGAATCTGACGTAGAAATTGAGCAGTCAGTCGTCCGTTTGGGTGGGGAAGGACATCGAGCTTTGATTTCTCCTCTAGATAGTTTACCCGATTGGGATAATCTTGATAAATTTACTAAGCCAGCAGAAAACGGAAGTACTAAAGCATACCTTTTGACTCCTGGACTGGCTCAAAGTCACCCACAAGATTATATTTACGGTGTTTATCCCCATGCTTGGGCTGATTGCTTGAAAAGTTGCGTTAGCGATCGCGCTGTTTTGTGGGGTGGTAAATCAGTATTTTCCGAGAAACCGATGTTACCACAACGAGCATTTGTAGCGCCAGGAAGCGTATATATCTTTAAGCAGGAAGTTAATGATAGTCGTCGGGTTTTACCGAATCATTATTTTCAATCGGATATAAACAAATGGCAAGAAAATTTGCCCAACCTGAATCGTGAGTTGAAATGGTTGGAAACGCTATCGAGTTTGAATTACGGACTTTTACTTTGGAGTGAGAAATAATATGATTTGTAATCTTGTTTATTTGTATTTAATAGCACCTTTACACACAGGTGATACAACTCAAGAAGGAAATTTATTCGGTATTGCACGGGAATCCCCCACAAATTTACCATACGCACCTTCTAGCACGGACAAGGTACGAGAAGACCATGTTATTCTCGTCAAGGACGTTATCCTAAAGCAAGACCCCCAAAATGGCGAGGTTCTACATTAATGCCAAAAAGTAATGATAACTTTTGGAAACTTCCAGAAACTGTAACAGAATTTAAGCGATTATTTCGCAAAAGATTACAAGCATTTTATACAGCATTACAAGAATTAACGGGAAATACTATTAATCATGAAAAACCTCGTGATGTTGATTTAAAAGAAGCAGTAGATAGAAATTGTCAAATTATCATGGTACTTCCCAAGAACAATATGCTCAGATTTTTCCTTTTGAATCCTGAGTGGTGAATTGAAATTTATTGTATAACAGCATCCCATAAAAAAAGATGCGATCACGAAAAAAAAGAGATTAACTACTATCTCGATTGTGTAACATTTCTGTAATTTATTCCATACATAGGTAATTAAATAATATGTCTATCCTCATCACCAACATTGGAACATCAGATTTAGCAATTCAAATTACCATTAATAATCCCAATCCCGAATTTAGTATTAATGGACAAAAATATTATCTCCCCATTGATACATTATGGGAACCCAATCAAGATAAAACAGCTTTAAGTTCAGAAGAAGAAGAGATTTATGACCATCCTCAAACTTATTTCAAAAGTAGCGGTTTATATAAAGAATTAAAATTTCCGGATGATGCTAAACCTACAAGTAGGGAGTTGACAGAAAAGCTTCTTCAAGCATATAAAAATAATCCAGATGTTTGGCATTCTCGTATTCGCTTACCACGTATTTTAGGTGTAATTAAAAAAGCTATAGATATGAATGTTAATCAAGGGTATATCTTTGTCAGCAATCAAACTTCTGAAAAATTACCTCATGGACATGAAAAAGACACACTATTTTTATACGATATTCTTAAGTTATATATTGATAAAGCCGAAATAAATTTTGATTTAATTTGTGAATATATACCTGCTAATATTCCTTTAAATAATTCTGATTTATTATTCGATTATTACTCTGGTTTTTTTAATCATATTCATGCCCAAAAAGAAGAGGAAATAATGTTGATTAGTATCAAAGGAGGAACTAATCAAATGAAAACTGCACTACAGCTTCAGGCAATGTCTGTTTCTGCTATTAATAGGCTACTATTTGTTAACCCACAACTGTCAATTAAAAATGTATTATTAGGATTATCTTCGGAATGTCAAATAGAATCTTATTGGCGCTATATGCGTACTCATAAATATCAAACAGTAAGATTACTTTTAGAACGTTGGGACTTTGATGGAGCAATTCAGGTTTTCAAGGATTGGCAAGATTATCTCGATTATTTAAAAACTCAAGGAATCATTGACCAAAATAATGTAGAACAAAGCCGAGAGTTTAGTAATCTCGTCTCTTCGGCATTAAAATTTTCTCGTTCTTGTTCTAATCTTGATTTTCAAACAGCAACAAGAATAACCCAACAGGGAATAGAATTAGCGGTAAATTATTCAGATAACATTCAAAAAGACTTTTCAACATTCAAGAACTTTACAGATGTTTATTATAAGGACTTTAAATATCGCCTGCTAAATTTGTATACGCTGAATAGAATTTACAGACAACTTGAACAGAATGCTCTATTTCTCACGCTGCTATCTTCATTTTGTGAGGAAGTTTTACATGGATTAATTTTAAAATGGGATGGAAATGCTAACTATTGGCGAGAAAAACCTGAATCGGCTAAATTTGAATTAAATGTGCCTGCACTAAAGGAGAACAAGTTAGAACTTTGGGATAATTTTGTCACTTTACAAAGAAAAAATGAGTATACACAAAATTTTGGAGATAGAGATATACGATTTTATAAACTAGGAAATCGCTATAACAAACGTAATTTTGCTGAATCTATAGTTAAATACCGCAATCAGGAGCAGGAAATTCAAGCTTGGAATCAATTATCCTTAATTCTACAGCAACTAGATTTCTGGATAGATAAACGCAATGATTTAATTCATTCTGCAAAGGGGCTTTCATGGGAATTAATGCAGGAATTATATAATTACTATTCTCCTGAATCTGGGGATGTTCAACCCTGTAAACCGGATGAAATTTTACCTTTAATGGCTAATATTCTGAAAAACAACCTGATTAACTTAGGCAATGAAAATGTAAATACGTTTGTCGGAAAAGAAGCAAACCATTATATATATTCTTTTGTTCGTAACTGGGTAGTCAATCAGTTAATTGAAGATGGGTTGCAAAAGTCAAAACCTGAGAATTAAATTCTCCATTTCTCGCGAAAAAATCTCATACTTTACTGCGGAGTAAGGTATGAGATGAAACCCAAACTAGCTTAATGCTAGAATAAATTGACAGATGCTAATTCTCTATACTTTTGATTTGTGTTCAACCTTTAGAAAAGTTCTTATGTGTATAGGACATTTTATTCATCAGACAGTTATGCATTTCGGCGTTGTAGAAATCGGCATCAAAGGAATTTGTATTTAATAAGTTAGCCCCACATAGGTTGCTCCTGATAAAATCAGCCCAGGCTAAATTACTATTATTTAAGTTTGCATTACTGAGATTTGCTTCTTTAAAATTAGCGTGAGTTAATTCAGCATTTTGTAAATTAGCTTCTGACAGATTACTCCCTCTTAAGCAAGCATAATATAGATTAGTATAGTGAAAATCAACTTTAGTTAACGTCGCACCAGCGAAATTACTAGCGCGTAAGTCTGTAGCCACAAAACTAGCTTGATGTAAAGCAGCATTACTAAGATCAATACCTTTCAGTTTCATTCCGTCAAAATTGGCTTGTTTCAAATTAGCATCTCTTAAAGAAACATCCCGCAAATCTATTTGTTGAAAAGTGCAGTTCTCAAAACTCACCCCGTAAAGGTTAATTTTTTTTAAATCAATATTAACTAATCTATAATTTTTGAATTCTCTTTCTCCATTATCATATTTATTTTTAAATTCTTTATGAGTTAAACTTTTTGTCGGCGCGGCTGGTTTTGGTATCTCGTTTTTTTGTTTATTTTCTTGAGAGAATAATTTGGTTAACCAATCCATTTTATTATCCTTATTAAAGAATTGTTTTTAAATATGTTTTTTGATTTTATATTGATTATTTATGTTTTAATTAATTCAACTAATACTTATTTTTATCTCTATGTCTATCTAATGATAAATTATCACCTCCACGTCCCGGAACACGGCTGTTAATTTCAGCTATTACTATTTCGCAAAGTTTTCGAGATGAAACCATTAGTTCATGTATGTAGTATGTAATTCTTAATAAATGCTCTGACAGAAACTCACTATTTTCAGATATGATATAATCAAGCCTTAGATTCATAGCTAGATAACGCTGAATATAAGACAAGCGAAACAATATATTTTCGACCTTATCTTTGGAAGAGATATCATGCTTGTTGATAATGTTGTTTACAAAGCTAATTTCTGTATACAGTTTAGAAATATTATTATTTAAAGTTATATCTAGCTCAAAAATGTTTTTTTGTTCAATATAATATTCTACCTCATTGATACTTTTTAACATATCTCTAGCAATAGCTTCAACTTCTACCATGCTTGTACTAAGTACTAATATATATTTCTTTGCGAGATTTTCGTGAATTAAGTTTTTACCCTTTGCATATCGAAGAAATCTTGCTTTGAAGGCAGGAGATTCAAATTTATTAGCATTTTCTAGTGTAGAAATTTCAGAGGTATTTGAAGAAGGGAAATTAATAACATTACGATCTAAGTTTTCATCAAGCATGGTAAATACCTAATTAAAATTTATCTAAATTATGACTGTAAAAGATTTATTCCAAAGTTTTAATCCTCAATGTTTCCCCGCTGATACTCTTCTTCTAGTATCGATAATTGTTCGTCAAAGGACATTTGTACATCCTCTCTTTTATTGTGGCTTACCACCATTAAAACGGAAGCCACAGAAGTAAGGACAGAGACACTGAAGAGAAATAAACTGAATCCTAACTGCATCAATTCTCCTTTCATGAGTTTAGAATAGGTTGTTTCAATTGCAATTCTTGCAGTTTCAGTACCAGAGCGAACCTCACCGGATTCGTCGAAATTCTGGGAGTATAATTCCGGTAAGACAATTTTTATTCCTGTAAGGGGACTAGCAGCAGCAGCGATTCTTGCTTTTTTCTCATTCCATTCAGTTTGAGCTTGTTCGCGTATTTCATCTGCTTTCTCCTGTATAGTGTTAACTCTAATACACCAAGGCTGTATTTCTTCAGGGATTTTGTTCAAATCGCGTTGCCCCCACTTACCAAAAGCCTGAACATAAGCATCGTTTCTTTGCACGCTACCTTCAGGATACTTTTTGAGTTCTTCCTCTAATTCCTTGCATTTAGATTTCGCTATATTTAATTTTTCTTGCAGTGCTTTAGCAGGAACGATACTATCTACCCTTTTTTGTTGAATCTCTATCAACTCATCAGCTCGCACTTCTGCTATTCCTGATTTGTTGAGTGTTAGCTCAGGTGCAACCAAGGCAGTTGCAGACATGATAGTATTAATGGCTATCAAGCTCATTAGGCTGTAAAAAGACCAACTTTCATTACCTTTTTTTTTGCTTGTAGCCGCTGCACCAAGATAGTTAGAAACTATCGTAAGACCTACGGAAGTGCTTAAAGCTAAAAGTACGTTACCGCCAAAACTAATAGATAATAGTGGAAACACGCTAGCACCATCAATTAGGTTGGATATAATAACCATACGACAGGTAATCTGAGCAGATTTTTTCACCTCTTCAGTAGCATAATATTCGCCGTAATAGTCCTTTGAATTGCCCAAAATAGAATCTTTTATATCCCTCACAAATCCAAAAGTCCGGTTTTTTCCTTGGTTTACAAGCTCATAAGAATTATTTTTTGCTTCATTTTTGGATTTATTAGTCATAGTTAAAACTCCGATTTATATATTTGGGATGTATCGTATGAGAAGACGCACAGGGCTAGGAAAATGCGTCAGTAAAAAATTACCGTCAGGTGCAGTTCATTGTAAGTTCTGAGGAGATTACTCTCTAGCTCCCGAAGACGTTTACCTCGTCATTACCTACAGGACTTACGCAATTGTCACAAAAATCGGGTGGTGCGTGACACCTAAAGCCTTATTATTGCGTTATAAATCAAGCAAAGTGTCACAGCACCCTACAAGTAAACTATGTCAGTTGCCTAACTCCTAAGCTAATCTGCTGAATTTTTGCACAAACATCAAAACTCTATCAATTGCATCGCTAATTGGAACGTAAAGAGCGCGAGCAAAACATTTCTGAGTTTCTGGCATAAAGTATTTAAGAAATTGTGATGAAAGTATAAAGAAAGTCCTAAAGGATAGCCAAAACAATCGTTTAATTACTACATTTTCATTATAATTTACTCATCAAACATAGTTATTAGCCCGCCTAACTTGCCGAAAGTTGAAAAATAAGGAGATAGCTTTCTAGTCTTAATTTATGTCAACCAACTATTTAATTTCAAATCAAACTCTTAACTACTCAAACAAAATATCAATGATACTAAAGGTTTACTTTTCTTTCTAAACTTGATTTTCTTTGAGCTTGTCTCGTTAAATTAATAGTAATTTGGTTTTGCGAAAATGTCAAGAATAAACTTTAGTTATTTTTCAGTTTGTAGCAATTTTTTTGAAGATTATTTTCCATAACAGTGAATGATAAATAAATCAATATATCTGGTGCGAATCACGAATTTATTAATCAAAGATACGCGCTGTATATACCTGCAACCTTGAATCCACAATCCCACAGTGCGAACGTTGTGCAACCGTGGGAGTATGTCAATTAACTAATGTGAATCTATATATGTGATTTCAATAATTTCTTCCTCCCCATAACGCCAATAAAATCGTTTAGCCATTGATGCAGAAGAACTCCAGATATCATTTTCTTTCGTATAATATCTATGAGTTCTTAAACTGCGGTAGGCTGGTCCTGATTCTGCTAAGCTTTCAAAAGCTTTATCATATTGCTTCCGGTCTTTTCTTGGTAATGCATCAAGTTGTTTTTGGACTTTGTTCGTAAAAATCAAATAAAACTTGACCATTTTTAAGTCAAAAGTAAAAAGTTAAAAAGTAAAAGAAAGAATTGATGTAATATTTATCCTCCCAATCAATAACAGCCTGTAAATTAGTTGTAGAAACTCTCTTTTTACTTTTTACTTTTAATTTTTTACTTCTATAAGCTACGGTGGAGCGCGTGCTTTTTTCATAATATTCACTTCACTTGAGTTGAAAAATATTTAGAGAGATTGCCACACTGCGGTTAAACTATAAACGCAGCATCATCGATGTTGAGTTCGGGTTGGGTTCCGACTACTGCGACTTTACAGCGGTGGTGTGCAGACATGGGATAGAATCGAACTTGGTCTTCCCGCTTATTCACCAGTCGCATTAAGAGTTTTGAAATACTTTTGTATTGTTGCTCATCTAAGACGCATTCAAAAACTGACTTTTGGACTCGTAACCCATAACTTTCCAGCAATTTTGACACTTTATTACGACGAGTATCGCTCACAATGTCGTAGCAAACAAGATAGAACATGATTATTTCACCAAAGTTAATGCTGGTTTTTGGCTTTCAACTGTGTTGGTGAAATTGTTGCGATCGCGATAAATTTTCAACGCTAAAGGACGATAATAATCAACATCACCAAGTAATGACGCAATATATTCTTTAACCTGGAAGTCGATACATTGACGGTAAGAAACTTCTCCAATGTAAGGATGTAGTACCAAAGATTTTAATTTTCCTTCCCACGATTGCAGAAACTGTTTTAAGTGGGTGTGGTATTTCTTGCCATTTCTTTTACCATTACCGTTGCTATTTTTAGCAAGATTGCGAGCAAAATTTAATACCAAATCATCCACAATAGCTGCGCGAAATTCTGCACTCAAGTCCCATGCTAAAGGTAGTTCGCGGTCAGTATCTTTGTGTAAAATACCATAATCTGGGTGTAATCCTGCGGTTTGTAGGTGGGTATAAATGTATTGATGAAGTAGTTGATTTCCTAATTCAAAAAACCTATTAATTTGCTGTGCTGATGCGTAGCAATTTGAGCTATATAAACTCAGCAGTGAAGCAACAGCTGTAGAGTAAATTTTGTCTGCTTCTTCAATATACTGGTAAAGTTCTTCGGTAGATGGTGCTATTGATAAGTTATCCATCAATAGTGTCAAATAGTTTAAGGCACGTTGGATTGTGTAATCCTTGTAGTTACGAGTCCAACTTTGTAAATAAGTGTGTTGGTTGTGCAGTTTTGCCCAAACAATGCTTTCTGCTGTTGCACGATTAAATTCTTTGTCATGTAAGTTTTGGCGTTGGTAATTTAAGTATTTTGCTTGAACTGTGGATGGATTTTCCGCACGTCCGATATATTCACCTGTGTGAGAAAAGTATAGGACAGGAATTTGATTTAATCGAACGATTTGCATTACATCTTTTGGTAGTTTGATATTACCGAAAATGATAAATTGGCTAATGTTATTGATGCGGATAAAGAATTTTTGTTGGTTTTGGTGAAATACTTTCAAATACTTAGTGTGAACTTTGAAAAATACGTTTAGTTCGGTCAGGTAAATTGTTGACATAAGTTTGATGTGGTAAAGATGTGAAATTAAAAGTAAAAGAAAACTTTCTTTGCTCTTTTCCTTTTGACTTATCACTATCTTCTCAAACACGTATATTAGTACGTATCGCAGTAAAGGCTATTTTTATATGAGTTTGTATATGAGTTATATGACTTTGTTGTAGGTATAAATTCAAAAGATTATTTGACTTATTCCCGTTTATTTATTGAATATAGGTAAATCTATTAAAAAATATCCCCAGGCTTTCAAAAAGTCTAGGGATTATAGTTTTTTCGCTGTTTCCATTTTTATTCGACTTACAAAAAGTCAAAGCTTTGACGGAAACGATTTGATTCGTGGTCGTGGCTTGTTTCCATTTTTATTCGACTTACAAAAAGTCAAAGCCGGCAATGAAAGAAAACTAAAAGCAAAAGAAATGTTTCCATTTTAATTCGACTTACAAAAAGTCAAAG
>JBHJOU010000871.1:0-3004 GCA_050329355.1 Rivularia sp. (in: cyanobacteria) | reverse complement strand
TTAAATATAATCTCTTTACTTTCAAAAATCAAATCAAAATCTACTTTACTATTTGATGGTGAATATTTGATTGCATTAGTCAGTAAATTTGTCAGAATCTGACGTAATAAATTTTCATCCAAATAAGCTCTTGTATATTCACCTTGAATTGTAAAATTAATGTTGTGCTTAGTAACGGCACCTACCTGAATTTCTGCGATAAGTTGACGGCAAAATTCTGGTAAATCTAAAACTTGTAAATTGCACTTTTGCTGTGTCAATTCTCCTTTAGTTAATGTTAAAACATCATCTAAAGTACTAGTCATTTTACTAGAAGATGCTTTTATACGCCCAAATAATTCCTGTTTCTTTTCTGGACTTAACTTTTCACTTCCACGATAAAGCATTTGTGAGTAGGCTAAAATAATATGTAGCGGATTGCGAAACTCGTGGGATGCAACTGAAATAAAACGGCTTTTTAATTCGTTGAGATTTCTTAAATTATCGTTAGCAGCTTTCAATTTTAACGATAACTGTCGTCTTTGTAATAAAGCTTCTATACGCACCTGCAATTCTACTTTTTCTATGGGGTTACTAATCAACTCATCAATAATTTTCCATAAATGTCGCGTTACCATTTTCACATCAGTGCGGGATGTCATTAAAAGAAAGGGTAGAAAAACAGGTTCTTCTGCTTTTTTGGTTGCTTCTACCCAATCGCTGAATTTATCTAAAGCTCTAGGGCCAAGAATACACAAATCAAAAGAATTATCCAACTTTAAAGGATTATCTAATTTTAATAAATCATCATTATCAAATGGATAAAAAATTTCATAACCTGCTTCTTGCAAAGAATGGGATAGCAAACATCTATTTTGCTTGTGTTCGAGGAGTAGTAAAATCTTTTTCATCCCTAATCCTTTTGCTCAAAAATTGATTAACTAATTCTAAATTCAAAATTGCCAATAGTGTTGCATAAAAAAAACTTGAACTTATTTTTTGCTATCATTTCGATCTACCCATTCTGGAGTACCGCTAAGAATTTTTCGTAAATTAACTAATGGATTACCTATTTTAATCCCATAACGAGTAATTTCTATTTCTCGCAAAGTTTTTTCAAAATCCGATAACCTTTTTTTCAATACACCAATAGCTTTTTGAATTTTGCCATCAATTTCTAAATAACGGAAGAAAATAATGTTATCTGCAATATAACTAATACCTAATTCAATGACGCGGAAGTCACCCGTGATATTCTCTGTTTCATTAACCAAAATTACCGTAATACCCATATTTTCTAAATACTTACACAAAGCGTGCAGATGAGTGACCAAATCTTCACGACGACGCATCGCTAGTAGTCTGTAACCTGATATGCTGTCAATCATCACAATACGGGCTTTATTTTGTTCTACTTCGTAACGTACTAGATTGGCAAATTCGTCAGGAGTCAAGTCTAGAGGCTCAACTCTGACAACAGACAAATTACCAGTTGCAATCATTGCATGAATCGGAATATTTACCCGTTGAGAACGAGCTAATAAAGTTTTTTCATGTTCCTCAAAATTATAAATTACAGAACGCTCCCCTCTTCCTGCGGCTTCTTTCATAAACTGGAGTCCTAAAGTAGTTTTACCCACACCAGTCGGACCTGTTAAAATTGTTACAGTTCCCCGTTCGATACCACCATGGAGCAATTCATCTAATTCTGGGACACCAGAGGAAATTATTTCAAGATTAAATTCTCGTTTAAAAATTTCTGTTTGTAATCTGGGAGCAACTTGCATTCCCTCAGAAGTTAAACGTAGTGAATGTAAACCAGGAAAAAAATCAGAACCACGAAACTTAGTAACGCTAATATTTCTTCCTTCTGAGGAATTATGCAGGTCAATTACTCCATCACTAATAAACTGTAAATCATCATCAGGAGCTTCTCGACTACTCTCAGAAGTAAATAATACCGTTGCACCAGCTTGCAATAAAAATTGCACAAACGATAATACTTGTTTACGAAACTGAAAATCATCAGTACACAAATAACGGAAGTGTGTCATCGAATCTATCAAAACTCGTACTGGCTTGACTGATTCTACTGTCTCAATAATTCTTTGAGTCGTAGGTTCGCGCTCAACTTCCGCAGCCGAAAAAATATCATAAGTTTGGACTTGCGTGAAAAAATCTGCACCGGGACTTAAATCCAGAAAATTTATCGCTTCAGTATCCAAACCGAGAATTGCACCATTAGCTTTAATTTGTGCTGCTGGTTCTCCTAAAGTAATATAAAGACTTGCCTCGTCTTTTGCAATACCAGCACTCAAAAAGTGTAATCCTAAAATAGTTTTACCGCAACCCGGACCACCCCTTGCTAAATAAGCTCGCTTTGGGATTAAACCCCCCTTAAGAATTTCATCAAAACCTACAATTCCGGTAGAAAGACGAGCTAAATTCATTAATCAACTTTCCGTCCTGTAAAGTTTAATAATCTGTCAAATCTAAATCAAATCTAAATTATTGTACTTTAATTATTATCAAAAATAGATGTCATAACCAAGGTTTAATGTCAGATATTTGCCTGTTTTAAACTTATAACTAATGACTTATTTACGTCTAATTAGCTTAATATCTAATTAATTATTTAAGATACTCAAGAAGATATAAG
Organism: Rivularia sp. (in: cyanobacteria); assembly: GCA_050329355.1. Lineage (GTDB taxonomy): Bacteria > Cyanobacteriota > Cyanobacteriia > Cyanobacteriales > Nostocaceae > Rivularia. The sequence continues at coordinate 366 of JBHJOU010000871.1, read as the reverse complement.
TAAGTTGGCGCAAAAAAAAATAACGCTATCTAAAGAAATGTAAATCAATCTTAAACCCTTTTAACTTTTGCCTATTATCTGTTGCAAGACAGCCTTGTCTCAATGATAATTTTCGGCACTGACCTACTTATGAACAAATGATAGCGGAACCGGAGTTTCCTAATCCACCCCCTGCTGCCGATGCACCTGGTTGCTAAGATAAAGTAAAGCGGAATCATTTCACGTTGATAGTTGTGAGTTAGAAAATTATGTCCTCTGCGATCGCTGTTGAGAAAAAAAAGTTAAAAAATCCGCCCTTGGAACTTCATTACTTGGGGGATAAGGTTTTAAGACAACCTGCAAAGCGCATATCAAGGGTGGATGACG
>JBHJOU010000530.1:0-2876 GCA_050329355.1 Rivularia sp. (in: cyanobacteria) | reverse complement strand
TTAAATATAATCTCTTTACTTTCAAAAATCAAATCAAAATCTACTTTACTATTTGATGGTGAATATTTGATTGCATTAGTCAGTAAATTTGTCAGAATCTGACGTAATAAATTTTCATCTAAATAAGCTTCTGTCTCTTCACCTTTAATTGTAAAATTAATATTGTGGTTAGTAATCGCACCCACCTGTATTTCTACGATCAGCTGACGGCAGAACTCTGATAAATCTAACAATTGTAAATTGCACTTTTGGTGTGTCAACTCTCCTTTCGTTAATGTTAAAACATCATCTAAAGTACTAGTCATTTTACTCGAAGATGCTTTGATGCGCCCAAATAATTCTTTTTTCTTTTCTGGGCTTAACTTTTCACTGCCACGATAAAGCATTTGTGAGTAGGCTAAAATAATATGCAGCGGATTGCGAAATTCGTGGGATGCAACTGAAATAAAACGGCTTTTTAATTCGTTGAGATTTCTTAAATTATCGTTAGCATCTTTCAATTTTAACGATAACTGTCGTCTTTGTAATAAAGCTTCTATACGCACCTGCAATTCTACTTTTTCTATGGGATTAGTAATCAACTCATCAATAATTTTCCATAGATGTCGCGTTACCATTTTCACATCAGCGCGGGATGTCATTAAAAGAAACGGTAGAAAAACAGGTTCTTCTGCTTTTTTGGTTGCTTCTACCCAATCGCTGAATTTATCCAAAGCTCTAGGACCAAGAATACACAAATCAAAAGAATTGTCTAAGTTTAAATAATTATCTAATTTTAATAAATCATCATTAGCAGATGGACAAAAAATTTCATAACCTGCTTCTTGTAAAGAACGGGATAATAAATATCTATTTTGCTTGTGTTCGAGGAGTACTAAAATCTTTTTCATCCCTAATCCCTCTGCTCAAAAATTGATTAAGTAATTCTAAATTCTGAATTAAAAATATTGCTGCTTCTTATCAAAACAAAAGCTTGAAATTTATTTTTTGCTCTCATTTTTATCTACCCATTCTGGGGTACCACTCAGAATTTTTCGCAGATTAACTAATGGTTTACCTATTTTAATCCCATAACGAGTAATTTCTATTTCTCGCAAAGTTTTTTCAAAATCAGATAACCTTTTTTTCAATACACCAATAGCTTTTTGAATTTTGCCATCAATTTCTAAATAACGTAAGAAAATAATATTATCTGAAATATAACTAATGCCTAATTCAATAACGCGGAAGTCACCCGTGATCTTCTCTGTTTCATTAACCAAAATTAACGTAATGCCCATATTTTGTAAATACTTACACAAAGCATGCAGATGAATCACCAAATCTTCAGGACGACGCATCGCAACTCTGTAACTTGATATACTGTCAATCATCACAATACGGGCTTTATTTTGTTCTACTTCGTAACGTACTAGATTGGCAAATTCGTCAGGAGTCAAGTGTAGAGGTTCAATTGTGACAATGGACAAATTACCAGTTGCAATCATTGCATGAATCGGAATATTTACCCTTTGAGAACGAGCCAATAAAGTTTCTTCATTTTCCTCAAAACTATAAATTACAGAACGTTCACCTCTTGCTGCTGCTTCTTTCATAAACTGAAGTCCTAAAGTAGTTTTACCCACACCCGTCGGACCAGTTACAATTGTCACAGTTCCCCGTTCGATACCACCATGGAGCAATTCATCTAATTCTGGGACACCAGAGGAAATTGTTTGCAGATTGAATTCTCGTTTAACAATTTGTGGTTGTAATCTGGGAGCAACTTGCATTCCCTCAGAAGTTAAACGTACCGAATGTAAACCAGGAAGAAAATCAGAACCACGAAATTTAGTAACGCTAATATTTCTTCCTTCTAAGGAATTATACAGGTCAATTACTCCATCACTAATAAACTGTAAATCATCATCAGGAGCTTCTCGACTACTCTCAGAAGTAAATAATACTGTTGCACCAGCTTGCAATAAAAATTGCACAAACGATAATACTTGTTTACGAAACTGAAAATCATCGGTACACAAATAGCGAAAGTGTGTCATCGAATCAATCAAAACTCGTACTGGCTTCAGTGATTCTACTGTCTCAATAATTCTTTGAGTCGTAGGTTCCCGTTCAACTTCCGCAGCCGAAAAAATATCGTAAGTTTGGACTTGCCTGAAAAAATCTGCACCGGGGCTTAAATCCAGAAAATTGATCGCTTCAGTATCAAAGCCCAGAATTGCCCCATTCGTTTGAATTTGTGCTGCTGGTTCTCCTAAAGTAATATAAAGACTTGGCTCGTCTTTTGCGATACCAGCAGCCAAAAAGTGCAATCCTAAAATAGTTTTACCACAACCTGGACCACCCCTTGCTAAATAAGCTCGCTTTGGGATTAAACCCCCCTTAAGAATTTCATCAAAGCCTACAATTCCGGTAGAAAAACGAGCTAAATCCATTAATAAACTTTCCGTTATGTAAAACTCAACAATCTGTTAAATCTAAATCAAATCTCAATTATTATACTTTAATTATTATCAGATAATAGATGTCATAACTAAGACTTAATCTCAAATTTTTGTCTGTGTTTAAATTATAGTCAATGACTAATTTATATCTAATTTGCTGATTAGCGAATAAAATATTTAAGATGCCCAAAAAATCTGATCAAACAATCGCTTAACCGGAGTTTCCTAATCGTCCTCCTGCCGCCGATGCACCTGGTTGCTAATATAAAGTAAAGCGGAATCATTTCACGTTGATACTTGTGAGTTAGAAAACTATGTCCTCTGCGATCGCTGTTGAGAAAAAAAAGTTAAAAAATCCGCCCTTGGAACTTCATTACTTGGGGGATAAGGTTTTAAGACAACCTGCAAAGCGCATATCAAGGGTGGATGACG
>JBHJOU010000866.1:0-6301 GCA_050329355.1 Rivularia sp. (in: cyanobacteria) | reverse complement strand
ATAGTCACTTCTTTGTTTTCCATATAATTAACTCCTTTTCTTGACTAAGTTAATTATATGGACGTTCCGCTAGTTTTGTCTAGTTATGGGTAGAAATTACCGAACTGTATCCAACCCTAATGCTCGGCTAATAATTTAAATTCCTTTGGACTTAAAGACACCATTACGTCTTCCGAATCGATGCGGATAATCCAGCGCTTACTAATCTCTTCATCTGAAAATACTTCTCTTGCGTATATAAAACCAGTCTTTCCTGCGATGTGCGACGGACGCAAGATGACAACTCTATCTCCTACTTGAATCTCTTTTGACTTATCCAATTACGCCCCCAATTTAAATTTAAAATCTATATCTAAATATCTAAAATTAATTACCGAAATAATTAATATAAGCAATAACCGATGTATTAGTTAACTTTCACTTAACTTGGAATTTATATTAGCGCTTTTTAAGCAGTTAACACAAATATCATACATAGTAATTACTTATAAAAAGCATCATATTGATTAAGCAAAAATGAAGTTGATTGCCAAGCCTTATTTTAGTTGGTATTTTAGATAAAAATATTTGTAATAATTGCTCTAATCAGTGTGAGTGTTGCAGAAGCAATTACATTTGAAATTTTGGTTTAAATATGAAGAAATGTTTTTAACTATATAGCGATACAAAAAAGAAAAAGTACAGCAAGTATTGTAGAAATCGTGGTAATTTTGTTGTCATACTTCTGATATTGCCATTAATAGAAATTAAGGGGAAAAAAGATAAGCATGGTTGCTTAAATGTTAAGGAAGAACAGTAAATATAATTAAAGTATAATTAAACTGCGTAAATCCTGTTGAAAATAGCGTTTCATCAATACAGGATTACAGATGAGTCACAATCTAGCGATAAAACTTCGTTCCGGAACCCAGGATTCTCATGCTGCGACAGAAAATATTGGGTTTATGAAAAGTTTCGTCAAAGGTGTTATCGATAGAAGTTGTTTTGCCAAATTTTTAAGTAATTTATACTTCGTCTACAGTGAATTAGAAGCAGCACTCGAAAGTAATAAACATCATCCTTGTGTTGATGTAATTTACTTTCCAGAACTTAATCGTAAAGGTAATTTAGAGCAAGATTTACAGTTTTATTACGGTTCAAATTGGCAAAATGAAATTGCACCTTTAACCTCCGCTAAAAATTATCTTTCTCGCATTAGAGAACTATCTGTAAAACAACCAGAATTATTAATAGGACACGCTTACACTCGCTACATGGGAGATTTATCGGGAGGACAGATGTTGCAAAAAGTAGTTCAATCAACTTTGGATTTAGTTGGTTATCAAGGTACATCTTTTTATAATTTCGAGCAAATTCCTGATAAACAAGTATTTAAAAACCACTATCGTGAAGCACTCGATCAAGTACCAGTTGATGATACAACAGCCGATAAAATAGTTGCAGAAGCTAATAATTCATTCCAATTTAATATGGAGATAGCTAAAGAATTGGAAGCAATTTTAATCGATTCTCTTGGGGAAGAAATGGTTAAAGGTTAACTGTCCACTGATAACTGATAACTGATAACTGATAACTGATAACTGTCAACAAAAAATTCAATGGTATTTCAATTTCCTGGCGTTAAATTTGACTTAGATATCATTAAAAAATATGATACTGCTACACCGAGATATACTAGCTATCCTCCCGCTACAGAGTTAAATGAAGCATTCACTGCAAAGGATTTTGAGGAAGCTATTTCGCTGTCAAATCACAGAAAAACTCCGCTCAGTTTGTATTTTCACATACCTTTTTGTGAAAGTGCTTGTTATTATTGCGGTTGTAATACTGTAATTTCTAATAAAAAAGAGATTGCGATACCTTATGTAAAACACTTAATTAAGGAAATTCGTCAAACAGCAAGCTTAATTGATTCCGATCGAAAAGTGGTGCAAATGCATTGGGGAGGAGGAACTCCAAACTACTTAAACATTAACCAAGTAAAACAGCTTTGGGGAAACATTAATCAATACTTCAATTTTGATGTTTCTTCAGAAGTTTCGATTGAAATTCATCCTACATATGTAGATAGAGACTACATTTTGTTTCTCCGAGAAATTGGATTTAATCGAATCAGTTTCGGGATTCAAGATTTTAATTATCAAGTGCAAGTCGCTGTAAATCGTGTGCAACCGGAAGAAACCTTGTTTCATGTGATGGATTGGATTCGAGAGGCTGGATTTAAAAGTGTCAATGTAGATTTAATTTATGGTTTACCTTATCAAACTTTGCACGGTTTCTGGAAGACGGTGAAAAAGACTATTCAATTAAATCCCGATAGAATAGCCGTTTTTAACTTTGCTTATGTACCTTGGTTGAAACCATTACAGAAAAAATTACCAGTAAAGCAGCTTCCCCAACCTCAAGAAAAATTAGAAATTTTTCGGTTAACAATCGAAGAATTGACTGCAAATCAATATCAGTTTATTGGAATGGATCACTTTGCTAAAGCGGATGATGAATTAGCTATCGCGCAAAGTAATGGTAGTTTGGGACGTACTTTTCAAGGTTACACAACCCATGCGGAAACGGAGTTGTTTGGTTTTGGTTCAACATCAGTAAGTTTGCTCAGGGATACTTACGCTCAAAATCATAAAAAACTCAAAGATTATTATCAAGCTGTGGAAGCGGGGGTTTTACCAATTAATAAAGGTTACAAATTAAGTTGGGATGACATTCTTAGAAGAGATGTAATTATGTCTATCATGTCGAGTGGAATTTTACGTTTTTCAGATATCGAATCAAAATATCAGATTAATTTTAATGAGTACTTCTCACAAGAATTAGCCGCATTAAAATTGTTAGAAACTGATGGATTGATTAATCTATCTACTAATCAAATTAATGTTACACAAATAGGTCGATTGTTAGTGAGAAATATTGCAGTGATTTTTGATTCTCGTAAAACTACGCAACAAAATAAATTCTCCCGCGCAATTTAAGGGTTGGGGGGAACAGTTGACAGTTGACAGTTATCAGTTCCCCATTCCCTATTCCCTATTCCCTATTCCCTATTCCCTATTACCCATTACCAATTCCCAATTTTAAACAAATACCTCATTAACAAAATTCCCATGTAATCCATAGGGAATATGATGCTTGAGATGTAATCTTGCAATAGGTTGTTTATTCAAATCCTTGGTATCTAAAATTACCACATCCGAACGATGGTGAGTTGAATCGTAAACCAAACCCAACAACCAACCATCATCTTCATCACTATTGCGATTAGCGAAGCTAGATGCCTTCAGCATATCGCGAGGAACAAAGTTCGGCTCGCTTACAAAACCATGGGGTGCAGCACTCCAAAGTTGTTTTTCACCTGTTTGTAAATCAACTTTTTCCCATGCTTGTAATGGTGCGTTACCGCCCGCCGCATCACCAGCACCCATGTATAAATAACGATGCTCGCGTCCGACTTTCTCCGGGTGTACACAGGGAAATTCACAACAACGGCTTTCAATTAATTCTCGTCGTACTTTGTTATCTTCAAGGTTAAGATAAAAACGCCACAATTGACCAGGTTTTAAAGCATCAAAGTCAGTTTGACGGAAATCGCTTTCGGGTTCCACTTCCGGTAAAGCTTCATAACAAATAGAATCAATTATTATTTCTGAATCTTTTTCAAAAGCGTTAGCGTGGTGGAATACAAATCCCGATTGTGCTTCGAGAATTTGCATCCCATTTTTATTACCTTCTTTTGCAATATTTGGTTTTCTCGGAATTACAATAACTTTAGTCGGTTGATTCGGTTGAAATTTAATGCATTCTCCAGCACCACGCATTCCTAAAGCAAAAGGTATGGGATTAAAAGCAACAGGATTTTGAAATAAGATGCAATAATTCGGAGTAATCGCGAAATCGTGAATAAAAGCAAAACTAGGGATACTGTAGGCATTTTTACGGACAATTTTACCCGTATTATCTAATTCAAAAATAGTAATAGTTGTAGATAATCCTGGCTTAATAGAAAAATTTACTAAACAAGGTTCACCATTATTTTGTTCACAATTAGGATCGAAACGTGGATGTGCTGCGAAGGCTTCTCCTTCGGATAAAACACCATCAAATTGTTCTTTACCTAAAGTTTCTAATGTTTGAGGGTCAAGTTTATGAGGCTCTGCTGCTTCCCACAAAGCTAATAGTTTTCCACCCCAATAAATAACATTAGTATTAGCAATATTTTTCAAATTAAAATCAAAAGCATTTGCTAACCAACCTCCAGATTTTTGTGTTCCAAATACCCCGCGATAAAGAATTTTTCCGGCTTTTTGTTCTTTGATATAACCCTCAGTCCGTACAAAACGGTTACGGAAATGAGCGCGTCCGTTAGTAAAAGTAATTCGACTAATCATTCCATCACCATCAAAAGGATGATGAATATTTTGCCCGTTAATATCAAATAATCCCGGACCATTTCTAAATAGCGTACCATTTAATTCCGGTGGGATTTCTCCTTCAATATCATCAATCCAATAATCAAATTCTTCTGTTAAAGATTGATATCCTCCCTGCCAATTTTCGCGAGAATAGGATTTTTCTGGAGTTGAAGCAAGTTCGTAAAGTTGAAAGTTTTGCATTAGTCTAATTTTAGATTTTAGATTTTAGATTTTAGATTTTAGATACATTCGCTTCACTCAGTATAAGCTTTAGATTTTAGATTTAGAATCAAGAGCTAGGAGTTATGAAAAATTTGTAGTGGGAGCATAACAACTCCCTTTTTGTTGTTCCAATTACCAATTACCAACTACCAATTACCAATTATTAATCAACAACTTCTTCTGCTGATTGTTGCAAAATTAATTCTGATACTAAATTAGGCAGCATTTCTTGTTTGTCGCTTTCTTTTAAAACTGGTTGAGATAATTTCGGAGTTTCTTGTTCCGCTGCGGGTAGCCAATTAATAAACGGTAACGGTAGCAATGTACTAAGATTCGTAATTGTCACCAACAACCATAAATTATCAAAATTCTTTTCGGTAACTCCCAAATAATGCATCAACACAGCACCCATCTCGTGAGAAACCAACCCCGCTAAGTTTGTCACCGACATTAATAATGCAAATAGAGTCGCTTCTACTCCTGGAGGACAAATTCTTGCTGCTAATACCAAAACCGGCATATAGGCAATTTGTCCCATCACCGTCAAAATTAAACTATCACCTAAACTAAACCAGTGGTCATCTATTCCCAAAGCTCGGTTAGCATGAGTTACGAGTAACAGCGTCGTTAATCCTAAAATTGCTGAAAGTACCGTACTCCAGCCAAAAATTACTCGAAATGGAACGCTTTTGAGAAAACGCTGGAAAATCCAAATTCCTACTAAAGCCGCAACACTCGTTACTAACCGCACTCTTCCCAAAAATTCTGGTTGAAAATGTAACTCGTTGGTAGTAAAAAAGAAAAATGCCGATTCTGAACTTGGTGTAGCTTGCCAGATGAACAGAAAAGCTGTAGGTAACCAAATTACTTTTTGGGTTATGGCTTTACGTAGTAACTTTACTTGGTTTTTAACATCCTCGAAATTGCTGTTTTTATCATCTTCCTGATTACTCTCTACCGGGGATTCAGCAATTAACCAAGCAACTGCGGAGACAATCAACGGAAATGTAGCAGTAATTAAAAATACACTGCGTGTAGTAAAATGTTCTAATAAAAATCCGCTAAAGTAAGCAGTTATTAAACCCCCAAACGCCGAAGCACCCCAACAAATAGACTGTAGAGAACCTGCTTCCGCTTGGGATTCTACCCTTGCTCTTTCCACTACCAACGAGTCAACAATTACATCGCTCACCGCAACCGACAGCGAACTTAAGGCGATCGCAGTTGTTGCAGCCCAGCTACTATGAACTATTGTCGCCATAGCTACCCAGGCTATTGCTCCAAGTATTCCCGACAAAATTAAATAAGGTCGTCGTCGATAGCCAAATATGGGAAAACCATCGGAAAAGAAGCCAAATAAAGGTTTAATAATCCAAGGTAAAACGATAATACCAAATAAAGCGGAAACCTCAGCAGGACTTAGCCCAAGTTCATCTTTGAGAAAAAAGCTTACCGCTAAACGCGACAACCCCAAAATACCTTGGACAAAATAAACGGTAAGAATTGCGAACAATTCTGCTGTCGGCTCGTTACCGAAAAGGATTTTTTCTTTGATTAACTGTTTGATCTTAGACCAGTCAGAGGAGGAAACCAGCATTAGTAAATTTTTTTTAAGTTTTCTCTACTTTTATTATGATAACTAGTAATAATGCTGGCGACTG
>JBHJOU010000099.1:0-3032 GCA_050329355.1 Rivularia sp. (in: cyanobacteria) | reverse complement strand
TTGTTACCGCGTCTACACAGTCAAAACCCACGGAGGTGGGTTTAAGGATATTTTTATCAATAGCAGCTTAATCATCAATTTGTCCCTGACGACGAATATTGAGAATATCGCTCATTTTTTTGATTTGATTAAAGACTTGCTCTAATTGCTTTTTATCAGAAACTTCTATTCCCAAATCTATTAACGCTGGTTGATTGATAGCGGTTTTTACATTAGCATGAGACACGTTAATTCGTTTGTCGCTTAAACGAGATAAAATATCTTTGAAAACTCCTACACGGTCTAAAGCTTCAATCTGTACGTTGACGCTATAAGTTTGATGATGGTGCAACATTTCCTGGCAATGATTCCAGCTAACGGGTACTAAACGCTCGCAATCTGTATGCTGCAAATTCTGACATCCTTGTCGATGGATGGAAATTCCCCTACCCCTTGTAACTACACCGATAATGGGTTCTCCTGGAATGGGATTACAGCAACCCGCTACATAATACATCAAACCTTCTACACCAATGATTGGCGAATTACTACGAGATGTAGTTGTATTTCCTTCCCGTAATGTTTTTGGTGCGGAGGTTGGTAAATTTGAAAGAACTTCATCCAAATTTATTGCTATGGGCTGTTGTTCTTTGATGATTTCTCGCCATCTATTTAATACTAAATTTAAGGTGATTTCACCGTAACCTAGAGCCGCAAGCAAGTCTTCAACACTGTTATAGTTACATTTTTCTGCAACTGTTTGCATTGGCCCGGATTTGAGTAGATTTTCAAAACCCGATTTACCCAATTCTTTTTCTAATAATTCCCGCCCACGGGCAATATTTTCGTCTCTACGGGAACGTTTATACCACTGCTTGATGCGATTTTTTGCGGCTGAAGTCGCTGCAAAGTTTAACCAATCTAAGCTGGGGTGACTGTTTTTCTGGGTAACAACTTCCACAATATCCCCATTATCTAATCTTGTGGAAAGCGGTACCATGCGTCCGTTAACTTTTGCTCCCGCGCAATGGTTTCCTACTTCGGTATGAATGCGATAGGCAAAATCCACTGTGGTGGAACCGGGACTTAATGCAACCAAATCACCTTTCGGGGTAAATACATAAATATCATCCTCAAATAAGTTGTCTTTAATACTTTCTAAGTATTCCTGAGCATCTTTGAGGTCGCTTTGCCATTCCAGCAATTGTCGCAACCAGGTAAATTTCTCGTCGGCTGCGGTCATTTGTGTATTATTGGAACCACCAGTTTCTTTATACTTCCAATGGGCTGCAATTCCATATTCAGCAATGCGGTGCATTTCTAAGGTGCGGATTTGCACTTCTATGGGACGACCCCAGGAACTGATTACCCCGGTATGTAATGATTGATAACGGTTGGGTTTTGGTAGCCCGATGTAATCTTTGAATCTACCAGGAATTGGACGGAAGGAATCGTGAACTAATGCTAAAGCACGATAGCATTCTTCGTTGGTTCTGACAATAATTCGCAGGGCAGCTAAATCATAAATTTCATGAAATTCTTTATGTTGACGCTGCATCTTTTGGTAAATACTATAAAGATGCTTGGGACGACCTGATAATTCAATACACTCAATTCCCGCTTGTTTCAAACGAGAACGTAAGGTTTCAGCAACTTTGCTTAATCTTTCTTCTCTGGCTGTGCGTTTTTCGGCAACAAGTTGCTGTATTTGACGATAGGCATCTGTTTCAAGATACTTAAAAGCTAAATCTTCTAATTCCCATTTTACGTGCCAAATACCCAAACGATTGGCTAGGGGAGCAAAGATTTCTCTGGTTTCTAAAGCTTTATTACGACGACTGTTTTCTGGCATCACGTCCATAGTCCGCATATTATGCAAGCGGTCTGCCAATTTTACAACTATAACGCGAATATCTTGCGCCATCGCCAAAAACATTCGCCGAAAGTTCTCTGCTTGACTTTCTGTTTTACTTTTAAAATTAATTTTAGAAAGCTTGGTAACTCCTTCCACCAAACGTCCTACTTCTTCTCCAAATCTTTGTTCTATTTCTTCAATTGTGACTTCTGTATCCTCAACTACATCATGTAAAAACCCAGCTGCTATCATTACAGGGCTGCCCCCTAAATCCCGCAGCAATCCGGCAACGGCGACGGGATGACAAATGTACGGCTCTCCTGATTTGCGATATTGACCTTGATGTAGATTGTAGGCAAATTCAAATGCCCGACAAATTAAATCTTTACCAGCATAATCTGGGTCATTTTCTAGATTATTTTCTAGATTATTTTTAACATCCGAATCATTTAGACAATCTTTTAACCATTCCGGGAGAATAATATTAAATTTGGAATCTACAATTGTACTGTTCATATTTGAATAAAGAGGTTTAGTATTGTTAGGGGATGGGCGACGTAAACGACGGTTCTGCCGTACAGATGCTATTTTCATTGCTAAGGATAGGTTTCCTAATGTAAAAGGAATTGTTTCAATTAGCAATTTTTTTCTGATCAAACAAGTGTTACGCATGATAATTTAAGTAAGATAGAAAGGGTAATAAAGCCTCGGCAGGTTGCTTGAGGCGCTTGTAAAAAAAAAGTTTTTAAAGAATTAATTGTATGAGATAAAATTCATGAAACTAATAATATCTCAATAAATCTTCTTATGTCTCTTAATAAGCAGAAATATCTTGCATTTACAACTATGTTGCAGCAATTGCGCTCTGATATCTCTTCTAATTTAATCAGTGCCGACCTATTGCGTCAGCATCTGACATCTTTACGGAACTTTTTTCAGCAGGATATTGTATCTTTAACTACTCAATTTCCAACAGAGCAGTCTTATCAAACTGAAATCAGCAAGCAGTTACAGTTATTGGAGATAGATATAATGTTTTTTCAAGGAGCGCGACAAGCCCCATCGGCTGTTGCCAGAGTAAATGCAATTTCCGAACGATTGACAACCCTGATTGGATACTGCGATGCCATTCTAAAGATGGATAAAGTAGCAGATGAATAATGAAAAATCAAAAACAATGCATTAATCAATTATTAAT
>JBHJOU010000747.1:0-12200 GCA_050329355.1 Rivularia sp. (in: cyanobacteria) | reverse complement strand
AATCTAGTTTTCGATTTTTGATTTTGATGGCGATTTCCCAGATACAAATGGATGGAACAATACCATTTTTATTAGTCTCCATTTGCTGGAGGGCTTCTGTTGCAGCGCTCGTAAGTTTACCTGGATCTATGCTCCACCAAATCAAAGCGCAAGTATCAAGGACAATTTTCAAAACTCGCTCCATTCCTCAGCTGTTGGAGTCGTTAAATCCTCAAAATACTTGACTTTACCGCGCATTTGCCCAAACAACTCTTCTGTTGACGGTGAATCACCGCCGTATTTAGAAATTTTCACTACTGGCTTTCCCCTATCGGTTACGACAATTTCTTCCCCTGACTCTACAAGACGCAAAAACTCTAATAGTTTACTTTTTAGTTTACTTTTGGAAATTGTTTTCATCGTGTCCCTAGTCATGACTATGGTCATATTTAGAATATATCACGATTGCTCTATACAAGTCGTGGAAGGGGATGGGGGACTTTCGGGATGGGGGGACTTTCGGGACTTTCGGGACAAGGGGACTTTCGGGATGGGGGGAAATTAACTCCTAACTCCTAACTCCGGTGGTACTAACGTTTTCAAATCTGATTTCGTGCTTTCAACTGTAAATACCGATCGACTAACTGATCTGTAATTTGATTTGCTGGTGCATCTAGTACCAAGACACCTTTTTGTTTGAGTTGGGCAAATGCTACTTGTCGTTGGGATAATAAATCTAAAGCTACCGCACGATTGTAAGCACCTGTAACTGTTTGTTGACTTACATTGGTATGTGCCAAGTTATCTACTTTTGGATCGCGCAGTGTAACGCAAAATGGTAGATAACGAGGTGATAATTTGGTGAGTGCGGCTAAAAGTTCGGTGGAAGCGGTAACATCAATTATGTCCGTAATTATCACTACAAGACAGCGCCTAGTTTGTTGCTGTACGACTTTTGTTACTGCACCTAAATAATCTGATTCCAGTAAAACTGGTTGAATTGGCGTTAATCTATCAATTAAATTATTTAATTGGTGCTGTCCGCGTTGTGGGGGAATCCACGTATGTATTTGGCGGTCAAATATACCAACTCCCACTTTATCCCCTCGATGTAATCCGGCTAAAGCTAAAGATAAAGCGGCATTTAAACCCCAGTCAAACCGCTGTAAATTCTCGACTCTCGCTGTCATTAAGCGTCCCCTATCGAGTAAAATCATCAAAGTTTGCTCTTGTTCGGGTTCTAACACCCTTACCAAGGGTGAATTACCGTATGTAGCTTTACGTGCGGTAGCTTTCCAGTCAATAAACCGTAAATCGTCCCCTGTACGATAATTTCGCAATTCTGCAAATTCGGTACCGATACCCAAATTACGAAGTTTACGCATCGAGCCGGATGATTTTAATGTCAAGCGAATCGATAGCGATCGCAATCCCATTAAATCTGGATAAACCTTGATTTTGAAACTTTGAGGAATTTTCCAGTTATTCCACGCTAATCCCCAAGTACCAAGTTGACGTACCTGGATATCTCCCCAAGCAAATTCTCCTCGTTGGCTGGGATGGACTGTATATGTTAGTTATTGGGTACTATTAGGAGAAATACTAGCACGCAGTTTAACCGCAGATGCTGCGAATCCACTGGGGTAATAGTCGCAAATTTCAACAATAGCTGGGGATTTTTGGGATTTTACCGTTAGCTCTACGGGGTTATCTCTGGCAATCGAAAGTCTTGGGGATACTTCGCGGGTGATTTCCACACGATGATTTTGCGATCGCCAACTATCTACAAACATTAATACTAGTATTGTGGCATCAAATACTAAAATAACCGCAATACTTGTAGAAATTCCCATAAAAATAGTCAGAATCGGGGCGATGATAATCCCTGCTATTAATAAAAAATAACTACGTCTGGAAGGAATCATAATCAAATAATTACTCGAATATTTTTCATAAAAAATAGAGTTTTCGGCATTTAAAACTCTGCGTACCTTTGCGTATACCTGATTCGTGACTTTGCGTTAAAAAGCATATTATTCCTTACCTAGGCACCGGAACTTTATTAAGTATCGAAGCAATTACTGCATCAATTTCCAAACCATCTAACATTGCTTCCGGTTTCAAAATCAGTCGATGTCGCAACAAAGGAAGTGCAACCGCTTTCACGTCATCAGGAGTAACGAAATCTCTCCCTGCTAAATATGCTGCTGCTTGAGATGTCACAAACCAGGCATTAGCAGCACGAGGTGAAGCACCTAATGCTAAATCGGGATTTTGAGGCGATGTTCTGACTAATACTAAAAGATAATCAATAATCGCTTCGGTGACTTTAACTTGTTTTACCGCTTGTCTTAGCTCAATAATTTCCTCTACTTGAGCAACAGGTTTTATACTTGCAATATCTGTGCGTCTGGCGGAAAATCCCGCTTGACGGTTGAGTAACATTTGCTTTTCGGAAGCTTCGTCGGGATAATCCACTACCAATTTAAATAAAAACCTGTCTAATTGGGCTTCTGGTAAAGGATAAGTACCTTCAAATTCTAAAGGGTTTTGTGTGGCGATCGCCCAAAATAATTCTGGTAAAGGCAAGCTTTCACCATCTAATGTTACTTGCAATTCTTCCATTCCTTCGAGCAGGGCGGCTTGTGTCTTAGGAGGGGTACGGTTAATTTCGTCTGCTAATAATATTTGAGTAAATATTGGTCCTTTTTTTAAACTGAAACTGCGAGTATTTAAATCAAAAATATTCGTACCCGTAATATCAGAAGGTAATACATCCGGGGTTAATTGAATACGACGAAAATCTGCTTGAATTAACTGAGCCATAACTTTTACCAGGAGTGTTTTACCAGTTCCTGGTACTCCTTCCAATATAATATGTCCCCCAGCTAAAAGTGCAATTAACAGTTGATTTACTAGGATAGATTGTCCCACAACTACTTTGTTTAGGGATTCAGCAAGGTTGTTAATTACGGGATTGGTTTGATTCATATGATGTTAGAAGTAATTACGGCAGAATTAATTGAGCTAGAGATGCCTAGACACATAGATGCAAATAGATATTTTATATGCAAATTGCAGATGTAAATTATTAATTTTAAGTTATTGATTATAAAAGCATATTTTCCAAATATCCGGTGCTTTGTTACCCCGATTACACAATCAAAGTCCGCTGTAAGGTGTACTAATTATCCATTTTTTCGCACATTTTCTCACAAACTTACTATGCTGCAATTTCTGGATTTTTCCACTTCTTCGCGTATAGATTGCCATTTTTTCAACCAGTTTAACAGTTGTCGTTCGCTAATGCGGCGTTTTTGATTGCTCATACTTAAGACTTCGTTAAGTTGGGCGGTAGGAGTTTTAATTTGTTCTATCCAAGCATTAATTATTGTTTGCTTATCAAGTAATTGTTGACCTAAAGATAAAGCTTTTTGTAATTTTAACTGTTCTTCTTTGCCTATCATTTCCATCACAAAGTCGTTACAATCAGCTTTTTCTAGTACTTGTGCTAGAGCTTGAATATATTCTTCACTATTATCTACAATTCGTGTTTTTAAATTGATTGGTTGACCAAAACGGCGATTGTGCGCCAAAATTACTATTAATAGTAAAAAACCGACTTGTATCAATGCTGGAAATAAAGGAGTTTTGGCAAGATAGCTGAATAAATTTCCTTCTCCTTCCCTGTCTCTAACTTTAGAGTCTTTGTAACCGTGGATATATTCATCTACATATATTGTGTTTTCATCTTGTTTAACTAAATTAGCTAAATACTTAAAGTTATTAATATTATCTTGATAAGCATTAGCAGCGATAAAAGGAGTTGTGGAATAAATAACTTTTCCTTTACCGATTTTTTGTTGCCAAACAACAGCCCCAAAACTATCTTTTAAAGAAGATTCTTCATTTTTATTTAGTTGGTGTCGTCGTCGCGTTTCAATTTTCACATCGACTGTATTTGATTTCAAATTTGAGGTGAATGGAGCATTAGTCACTGGTTGAAATACACCTAAAATTATCAAGTTATTACCAGCTTTTACCCATTCTGTTTGTGAATCATCAAGGAATAAAGGTTGTAAATTACCATTTATTTGTAACAGAGTACCTGTCAATTTTTCATCTTCTAAATCTTTAAAAGGTTTTTGCCAACGTACAATTTTAGTATCCTGCTGTTCCATGAAAGCATACCAAGCACCGTATCCCGCAGGAGCGCGGTTATAAGTAGAACCAGTATATATTTTATTACTACTAGGAGCCGCAATAAAAGTAATTAAAATTATTATTCCTAAAACTATTAATCCTATGAAAATAGGACGTTTTGGTTTTTTCATTATTAGGGAATAGGGAATAGGGAATAGGGAATAGGGAATAGGGAGTAGGGAATAAACAGTAAAATATCCAGACTTTTAATTTTAACCTTTAACCTTTGACCTTTAACCTGTATTTAACCTTTAACAATTTGTTGATATGCTTGCTGACATTGTTCATAATTATCTGAGACGATTTCCTTTTCATCAAAACATAATTGTTCGTGAGTAGTGATGAGAGTGTAGTAAGGTTGGATGGAATTTGCAGATAATTCTAGTAATTGTAAATATTCACCATCAGTACGGCTGCGTTTGTGGAGAAGAATTGCTTTCTCGTGTAAATACTGTAATGCCGCTAGGTAAATCAAACGACAAGCATCACGGTAATTTCCCTGAAGAGATAACTCTTGCGATCGCGATAGCCAGGTAGTACTTGATAACTGAGTTTCTGAAGGTTTCCCGTTTCCTGTACCAAACCGATTAATTTTGCCCCACCAACTATAAAAATAAGGTCGAAATTCCCGCCATAATTGTGATGCTATCCAAGTTAAAAATAAACCCAGAGCTATCCAAAACAATATTTTCAAAACACTTAATAACCGTTCGTCAATATTCCATTTAGGAGATATATCTGGCAAAATATTTTTGAAAGGAGAGAATAGAGATTCTAACCAATCAAACAGCCGTTTTTGCTGATATTCTAAAGTTTCTCCAATTTTTTGTTGAAATAGAGAAACCTGCCAATCCCAACTCGTTTTTTTGAAACTCACCTTGAGCCATAAATAGGGTAAAGGGAAGGATGAAGGATAAATTATAAACAATAAATTATCAACATTTATACTCCATCTATTATCCTGAATACTCAATTCTTCATAGTTGATTTGCCTGTTTGTTGTAACATTAACCAGCCAATTACTGCAATCAAGGCACCAAGAGCTAAAAATCCCATATCCCAAGCAAACTCATTCTGTCCGGGTTTAACATGATGAACCCTGAGAATTTGATGGTCGATTATTCCTTCAATTAAATCAAATAAACCAACACCGATCGCAATTGAGCCAAAAAAAGTTGTCGATGACCAAGCAACATCATTACGCTTTCCTGCTTGCCATAACAATACTATTCCGATAACGGTCATCAAGAAATCAAAGACGTGAAATATCCCATCCCCAAGTACATTCAAGTCTATATTGGGGCGATTGGTCAGCGGTTTAACATTACTTAACATATGATGCCATTGCAGGATTTGATGGAGGACAATACCATCAAAAAATCCTCCTAATCCGATACCCAGAAAAATTCCGGCTACAATCAGCGGTTTACGTTGACTACTAGCCAATTGTGGCTCCATCTTCTTACCTTTTACCTTATAGACGCTTAGTCTCCACGGTAAAGCTTTAGTCAAGGAAAAAACTTCTGTCTAGAGGTTGTAAAAAAAGAATAAATTTCAATTCAACAAGCAAGCTGCTAACATCTACAGGCATTATAGAAGTTGATGTATAAAATAGCTATTTTGATATGACTATTTATTTTTACAAAGTTTCCCAGCCCTATGGTTGTTTTTCTAACTTTTCTCTTCACCCAATTGAAATGTACAATACTTATTGGTCTACGGTGGAGCATTATTACCAAGCACAAAAGTTCGTAGGAAGTCCAGATGAGAAAATTATACCTTTAATTCATGGGGCTTCCACTCCAGAAGAAGCTGCGGTTTTGGGACGATGTTCTACTCGTCAAATTCGTGATGATTGGGAGGTTGTCAAAACTCAAGTGATGCGAAAAGCCGTACTCAAAAAGTTTCTAACTCACCCTGACATTAGAGAAATTCTGCTTTCTACTAACGATAAGTTGTTGGTAGAAGACTCACCCAAAGATTATTTTTGGGGTTGCGGTGCAAATAAAACCGGACACAATCATCTGGGACGTATTTTAATGAGTGTACGGGAAGAACTTCGTATATTATCTATTAAATCGATCGCCAAGTAATTATTTTGCAATAAAATATTTTCTTGACTGTATTTAAACCTCTTCTAATCTTTAAGAAGGGGGTTTAAAAACGTGCTTTGAATCACTTATTACCGAAATACTTTATTGAAACCGACATCTACTATTTATACTTTGTAGCTTAATTTCAACAAAAAAAATTATGCAATACAGTTTACATTCAATTGACAGGAAAACTTTGTATAATTAGAAAGTTTTTATGATTCGAGCAGTTATTTAAAAAAAGAATGTATCTGTATTTATTTTAAATTAATGTATCCCAAGTATTCAGAGTTATAAGTAATATCCGGATTTCAGGAATTGCTTAATGAATAAAATTGCGTAGATTAAACAATTAATCTTAAAAAAAATACCTTTCGATAAACAGGTGTCAATTGCTTGTGTAGTAGCTTAATCAAACCAAATAGCATAAATGAAATTTGGAATTATATAACCAGTTTTCTTGGTTAAATATATTCATTTTCATAAACTATCGATAAAACTGGGTAATAATTATGCGATTATTATCAAGCAAAAACATGAATAAGTAGATTAGTTTATCTTGATAATGTTGCTTGTTTTACTTTTTTTTTCAACTTTTTGTTAATTTGTTAAGATTTTACTTTTCAAATAATGTCAAAATAATTTACGTTATGTAGAACTAAATAAAAGTTTCGTTACAATAAATTTATCTCCTTTATTATGACTCAACTAGCCGATTAACAATTATTGATTTTCAATATGAATTCACTTTTTTTATGCAATTGAAAAAAATCATATATATGTAACTTATCCTGTTTAATTTCTAGAATAAATACTGATTGAATTTGATAAGTTTTATTATCTTGACAACCTTAAAATTTATGGATATTACAAATTTTACTGCTGAAATGCAACCTAACAAGCAACAACAAAGAATGAAAATTATTCTTGCAGATGAAGAAACGCGGATGCCAAAAAAACAGGCTTCTCGATTAAAAATTACTTCCAATCGTGGTAGAGTTGCGATATTTATTGATGGTTCCAATCTGTTTCATACAGCTTTACAACTAGGTATTGAAATTGACTATACCAAATTACTTTGCTATTTAACTAAAGAAGCAAGATTATTAAGAGCTTTCTTTTATACTGGAGTTGATCGTCACAACGAAAAACAACAAGGTTTTCTACTCTGGATGCGTAGAAACGGTTATCGTGTGGTGACAAAAGAAATAATTCAACTTCCAGATGGTTCAAGAAAATCAAATCAGCACGTAGAAATTGCTGTAGATATGATGAATTTATCTCCCTACTATGATACAGCGGTTTTAGTAAGTGGAGATGGAGAGTTAACTTATGCTGTAAATGCTGTAGCTTATCAAGGTGCTAGAGTTGAACTTGTTAGTCTACGAGCAATGACTAATGAATCTTTGATTGATGTTGCTGATTATTTTATTGACCTCGATACTATTAAACACTACATTAAAAAAAATAGCGAATCATGCTGTGAAGAAATATAATTAACTTGCATTGATCACGGAATCCTACATACTAATTTACAGAGAATCGGGGTGTTCGCTGCAAAATATTTCTTTAGTATTTAATGCTGTAAGTTTAATGGCTTGGAGTTGAAATTAATATATCAGATTAATTTGCATTGACTTATACAAAATTAATCGTAACTTAGGTCGATAAATTCAGTTTATATAGTCAAAAGCTAGACTTTTATTTATTGAAATAAAAAATATCTCTTAATTAAATTATTGCGTAAATATACTTTATACTCAAGATATGCTTATATTTTTTTCATAAAAGTAAAACTTTTGTTTAATATTTATGTCGAAAATACCAAGTTATAATTGCTACAATTAACATGAAAATTAAATTGACGAATTCTAGTTATAGTTAAGATGAATAATAAATAATAATTCACTTTAAATATACTATGTACACTGATGTCCAAGGATTTCAGTGATATCGCTCCAGATAAAATTTGTTTGATTAATAGTTTTAAAATTTAAGTTTTTATCAGTAAATAACTAGCTCAAATCAGCTTTTACAATTGTAAATTTATCTTTGTATAAAAAATAAGTGTTAACACGGATTTATCGGTTTTCAGAATTCTACTAATATAGACATAGATAGAAGTATAAACCCTTGTAAAAGCTAAAAAATACTTAGCAGTCATGAATAATTTTAGCTGGTATTTCCCCTTAAATCTTCTTCATTTTGGATAACTCAGGAGTATGGTTGATGAACAAAATTGAATTGGCTATTATCGTCAGCTACTTGTTAATGAGTTGCTATTTTTTCATTAACTGGTTGAGATTTACTCTACGTCATCCGAGTTCCTCTCCAGAGGAGAAATTTTTATCTTTTGTAATGTTCATTATCTCAACTATTTTTTGGCCAATAATTATTCCTATGTCTTTTATCGACATATTGAAAACTGACAAATTGGAATTTAGTGTTGTAGTTCCAATCCTAGTTTTGGTTTTTGCATTTAGTCTTGTGTTTTACATTGGATAAATTATTTCTGCTTAGCTTCTAAAATCCTCCTTGCTCCTTGCACTTACCTCAAATTATGCCTAAGTTATACGAGATTATACTTGAGTAGGATATGCAATATTTTACTCGTACCTCTAATTACATATCTATGTATGAATTAAAGTAATGTCAACTACTTTAAATTAATGACTTCGTTAATTCGCTTGGTTATCAGGCTGGATCATTTTTTTTTGTACTTCAAATAAATTTTTAATGATTAATTTTCCATCTCATATTTTTTTGTCATCATAAAATAATCAATTCAATTCAGCTAAATTTTAATAGTGGATTAACAAAGCGTGTTTGGACGACATGAACTAGATATAATAAATTGCTTATTTTTTTACCTACGACAACCTGTCTTTTGACAGGATGCTCAAAATCATCTAAGTTTATACCTTTGTAGGTGTAGTTTTTTACTTATTTTTGCTATGAAAGTTAAACACTTTTTTGTCGCTACGGCTACATTTGTTTCCGTAATTGCGATCGCAAAAAGTGCGACTATGACTGTGGCTGATATGGTTGGTGGACATGGTTCACATCATCAAAAAATCGAAGTTACTCAAGGACAACCGATACCAAGCGTTGATTTAGTGATACATAAAGATGCTAAGAAGGGATGGAATTTAGAAGCTAAAGTTACTAATTTTAAATTTGCACCTGATAAAGTTAACGCAGCAGCAGAACCCGGAGAAGGACACGCTCATCTTTTTATTAACGGTAAAAAAATGACTAGATTGTATAGTTCTTGGTATTACCTTGAAAATCTTCAACCTGGTGAAAACCGCATTAAGGTAAGTTTGAATGCTAACAATCATGCTGATTGGACTAGCAACGGTAAATTAATCGAAGATACAGAAATTGTCAAAGTTTCACAAGCAGTAAATAAACATCAGGGACATAACTAATTTGTGGTAAGGGTGAAATTCCCTTCGATAACACAGCTTAGAAGCCTGCAACCAAAAAAAAGTTTGGAAGAAATATATTGTACCTTACCATCGGGTAATGCGATTAATAGTCTACTTGAATATATTTGAGCAGTGTTCTGTTAAACCAACTTTCATGGGTGTATATCTAATCCGCCAGGGGCTGCAAGTCCCTGGCTAATAGCAAAAGTCCTATGAATAGGACTGAATTAATACCCATCAAATTAATAAAACGCACCACGAGCCTCGGAATTGATTTTAAGGTAGCTATGAAAGCTAATTGAGAATGGTACAAGATGTCAGCGCCCAAAAAATAAATATCTTTTCAATATTTTCAAGAAAAACTCTTTTCTAATCCAAAATCTAAAATCTAAAATCTAAAATCCAAAATGGTACTTGACCTTTTCCTGATTGCAGCCTTGGGGTTTCTGGGTAGTTTTGGTCATTGTGTAGGAATGTGCGGACCTTTGACTGTAGCATTTTCTTTGTCTTCCCCAAGTAAAAATACTAATTTGTGGCAACAATCTAAGTTCCATGTTCTGCTTAACTTGGGGCGTATTTTGAGTTATAGCTTGGTTGGTGCTGCAATTGGGGCATTAGGTTCTGTATTACTAGAAGGCGGACAATTAGCGGGTGTTGGTAGTGAATTACGCTCATGGATAGCGATAATTACTGGAACTATGTTGATTTTGTTTGGACTTCGACAAATTAATCCCAATTTTTTACCCAGAATTCCATTTTTGCATCCTTTGTTACAAGGTGGTTTACACAATCGCTTAAGTGCAGGAATGTCCAAACTGTCATTGCAGAACACATGGTACACACCAGCCTTTTTAGGGATGACATGGGGTTTAATGCCTTGTGGTTTCCTTTATGCTGCCCAAATTAAAGCCGCTCAAACAGGAAATATCTGGATGGGTGCAGCCACAATGCTAGCTTTTGGTTTGGGAACTTTGCCGATGATGTTGGGTGTAGGAGTATCTGCATCGTTAATTGGTAAAGATAGGCGATCGCAATTATTTCGCTTGGGTGGTTGGGTAACTCTGACAATCGGCATAATTACCCTACTGCGGACTGGTGACACAATGGTAGACTACACCGGACACGCTGGTTTAATATTGTTGATGTTGGCGTTGATTGCTCGTCCGATCAGTGGTTTATGGGCGGCACCAATGCGTTATCGTCGGGCTTTAGGGGTAGGTGCTTTCGTCGTTTCTTTAGCCCATACTTTCCACATGATGGAACATTCACTCTCGTGGAAACTTAATAGTTTTTTCTTTTTACCATTAGAATTTCAATTTGCTATGGCTTTTGGTGCAGTAGCGTTAGTGTTAATGATTCCTGCTGCTCTAACTAGCTTTGATTCTTTACAAAAATCTTTAGGTAAATATTGGCGAAAAATTCATTTATTAAGCGTTCCAGCTTTGATATTAAGTGCAATTCATGCCGTAATTATTGGTTCTCACTACCTTGGTTCCCTGCAATTAACTTGGACAAATAAAATAGCAACAGTCGGCTTAGGCATTATCACTCTGGCAGTGTTATTACTTAGAAGCCGTTTTTTTTGGTCAATATTGCGCTTGCAAAAGTTTTATGTTTCACCACGTTGAAGAGGGATGGGGAGACAAGGGGAGAATACTTCATTATTAACTCATAACTCATAACTCATAACTCCTAACTCCTAACTCATAACTCCTAACTCCTAACTCATAACTCCTAACTCATAACTCCTAACTCCTAACTATTTACAATCACCAATACTGATAATTTCATCAAAATGAACCTTTCATCTTTTTTAATTCCTGCCGCTTCTGCTCATAAAATACAAATTGCTGAAGATGTTGGCGCTACTCTACATATCGAACCAAACGATACACCCCGCGCTGGTGATGCTGCACAAACTTGGTTTGCTTTAACTCGTAAAGGTGGCAAAGTTATCCCTCTGACAGAATGTAATTGTGAACTAACTGTTTACAGCGAACCTCGCAAAACCGGAGAAACACCACTGATTCAACCAACTTTAGAACCCGTAACAGCAGAACGTTATCAAGGTATACCGGGAGCAATAATCACATTTCCTAAACCCGGAGCTTATCAATTAGAGCTTAGTGGTAAACCGGCAAATGGTGCTAATTTTAAACCGTTTGAATTAAAGTTTGATGTTACTGTAGCTGCTGGAACTACAAAAGCCCCAGCAAATCAACAGGAAACACAAACTGCACAAGAAATACAAAATGTCAATATAAGTCAAACAGAAGAACCATCTTTTCCCTTACCATTTTGGGCTGTAGGTTTAGGAATTGTGGTAATTATCGGTGGAATTTTTGCCATAGTGCAAAGAATTAGGAGTTAGGAGTTATAGGATTTTGGATTTTAGATTTTGGATTTTAGATTGAGAGTGAGGAATTAGGAGTTAGGAGTTAGGAGTTAGGAGTTAGGAGTTAGGAGTTAATAAGCAAGTATTTTCTCCTTGTCT
>JBHJOU010000613.1:0-5337 GCA_050329355.1 Rivularia sp. (in: cyanobacteria) | reverse complement strand
CCCAATCCCCCCATCCCATGCGCGTAGTAAAAAAAGGAAACGGTTGGCGTATCGGTACCAATCCAGCAGCATCGGAATTTAAAGGTTTGCTGGGTACAGATGATTGGGCTGTGGAGTTGACGGAAGCAGAATTAAAAGATTTTTGTCATCTGCTGATGCAGCTCGTAGACACTATGCAACAAATGGCATCGGAGTTGATGGATGAAGAACAAATTACCTGTGAAGCTGAAAGCAACTTAATCTGGATGGAGGTAAAAGGACTACCCCATGATTACAGTTTACGCTTCATCCTTCATTCAGGTCGCTGTGTGGAAGGCAAATGGGATACTGCTGCCGTTAAAGAATTAATCCAAGCAGCATCTACTATTGAGGTTTTTTAATTGATTTGTTAAATTATTTTTTTAATTATTTTTTTTAATTATTTGTTTAAATTATTTTTTTAATTAATAGTTGTTTGGTGGCAATTTTGTGCTAATATACTAAAGTTAAAACCCCTGGATTAAAAATTTTTGCAATAAAAAATTCAAAATCCATTTTAAAACTAGATAAAATCCGGTTTACGGGGCGTAGCGCAGCTTGGTAGCGTGCCACTTTGGGGTAGTGGAGGTCGTGGGTTCAAATCCCGCCGCTCCGATTGATTGAATGTTATAAGTTTTTAGGTATTTGTGGAGGATAGTTGTGCTTTAACAGCACAATTGTAACTACACCATTTTTTTACATATAGAAGAACGAAAATAAAAAATCATCAAATATATAACAAAAATCATTAATTAGCTTCAAGTATTATTTTTCTTTACTCCCTTCCCGCTCTATAATTACCTTTCACCCTTGTTGGTGCGGTTCATCTCTTTTTATTTATTTCCTCTGCGCTAAGAGCGTCTAGAAGGGTTTTTTTAATCGGCAATCATAAAGCCGGGAAGGGAGTATTCCTGAAGAATTAAAAAATCAAAACAACAAATCGTCTGGCGATAGATTGAAAATAGGATGTCAGCGTTTACAAGTATTTATTATTATAAGAACTAAATTTTATAGTAATCTAATAAAGCTATTATTTCTTGGCTAATAATTAGTATTTTTATGAAAACGCCGCCGCTCAAACTTTTGACAGAACCGTTTTTGCAATTCCCGACGGAAAATTCCATCAAAGTTGTCTGGTTTACGGAGTTTATGGGTGAAGCACACTCTGTAGCATATGGTAGTCAGTTGCTTGAAAGTGTCTTTACTAAGAATATTAGATTGATTCATTTAAGAGAAGATCAACAATCGCGAATTGGAAATCAAACCGCAGACGGAGAAGTTTATCATAAACCTGTTTTGCGCGAAATATGGCGACATGAAGCTAATTTAACTAACCTAATTCCAGGTAAACGTATATCTTATCGAGTAACAAGTATTGCAGAAAATAATCAATTAATCAGTAGTAAGACTTATACTCTTGAACCAGCACCATTACCCGGTAAGCCATTAAAAATTTTATTGACTTCCGACCATCAAATCAAACCAATGGTAGCAGCAAACTTACAAAAAGTTAAAAAAACCTTTAAGCAAATTGATGCAGTTTTCTTTGCTGGTGATTTAGTTAATATACCAGACCGAGCAAGTGAATGGTTTGATGATAATCGTGGAAATGCTTTTTTCCCTTGTTTGCAAGGACGTGCTAACTATGTAATGGAATACGATGGTGTACAAACGACTTATACTGGAGGACAAATTATTCAAAATGCGCCAATATTTCCTTGTATTGGAAATCATGAAGTGATGGGACGTTTTCAGACGGGAAAAAGCTTGGATGGAGAATTTAACGATACGATTCCTCGTAATATTGCACGAGAACTTTATGGAAAGGAATCATTAAAAGATAACTCTTTTAATACCGATACTTATGAACAAATTTTTAGTTTACCCCAAACAGAAACGGGGGAAAAAAGTTATTATGCAATCAGTTTTGGTGATGTGCGTCTAGTAGTTTTATATGTAACTAATATGTGGCGTTATCCTACCACAGAAAATAACCGTAGAGGTAAATATGCCGAACCAGCAAACGAATTTAAAAATCCTGAAAATTGGGGATATGGACAGCATATTTACGAACCAATTTCTCAAGGTAGCGCTCAATATAATTGGTTGGTTAATGAACTAAATAGCAGGGAATTCCAGCAAGCTAAATACAAAATAGTGATGTTTCATCATCCACCCCACACTTTAGGAGATAATATCATACCTGCTTATACCGACCCAGTGCAGATAATCGAACGGGATAATAATGGTAATATTACTTCGATAAGTTATGAATATCCTAAAGAGCAGGATTATATTATCCGTGATTTAATACCCCTGTTAGAAGCAGCAGGAGTACAGTTAGTATTTTACGGACATTCTCATTTATGGAATCGCTTTGTTAGTCCCAGGGGAATGCACTTTTTAGAAACATCAAATGTCGGTAATTCCTACGGTGCAGCATATGGGAATAGAAAGCGCAACAACGTACCCAATATTAATAACAATAATTATACAGAAATTGGCGACCCCTACGGTTTAGAGCCAATTGTACCTACAATTGCACCGCTTTTAGACCAAAATGGTCGGCCATTACCTTATATTTCTAGTAATGAAATTACCGTTTTTAGTATTTTTAATACCGAACAAGGAACTATAAGTAGTTATCGTTTCGATACCCGTAAACCTGATTCTGAAGTGATTAAATTTGATGAGTTTAAATTGAAGGATAATGGCTTACACAATCGCTAACATACCCTACTAAAATACTTTTGCAGTTAAAGCAGTTAAAGCAGTTAAAGTAGTTAAAATTTATATCATCTGGTGCGTCATCCTATGGGAATAACGCACCCTATTGACTAATTAATGTATTTAATATATTATTCCACTCTATTTTATGAATAGGTTGTAATTCTTTATCTTGTTCTACAAAATTAGAATAATCTTCAACAAATTTTTCTACTGATGTAATTAATCTTAAATAATATTTAAGTGTCGGGATAATTCCATTAATAATAACTTGACAACCATGATTGTTTGCAATCAATTCAATTTCTAATTGAATTTTTGCTTCATCTTGTTGTAGAATATCAGCCGAAGAAAGTATATATAGCAATCCTATTTGTATGTATCGAAATCACGGTGTTCATATCCCCGACTTCTCGGAGAAGTCGGGGATCTAAATTCTCATATATGATTTAGGATTGCTATATACAAATAGTACTTTATCTTAAATTAATCTCTAACTGACTAGCTTAATCTGTCTTTTTTTTGATTTTTATGAAAAGAAAGTAGTTATAAATCTGATTGATTCAACCATTCATCTTTTAGAATTTCAAATTCCAAGGTATCCCAATAGCGATTTTTAAAAAATTCATTTTTAGCTAACTTGTGCTTAAATTTCATTCCTACTTTCTCTAATACTTTTCTTGATGCGGTATTTTCAGCAATACAATGCGACCAAATACGGTATAATTTTAATTTCTCAAACCCAAACTTTAAAATAGTGCTTGCAGCTTCTGTAGCGTAACCTTTTCCCCAATAATTTGGTGAAATTTCATAACCAAGTTCAGCTTCACTAGATTTGAAATTGTGTTTGCGAATACCGCAGTTTCCGATTAATTTCTGCTCGGATTTTAATATTAATGCTAACTGAAATTTAATTCGCGGTAGCTGTTTTTGTTCCTCTAAAAACATTTGAATAAAATCTTCTACATCTGCGCGATCGCGATTATAGGATTCATCAAATTGTAGATAGCGATAATCGGATTGATAAGCCAAAAGTGCCTGCCAATCTTCAATGATAAATTCCCTTAAAATTAATCTTTTACTATTAATCAACATTTACTAATAATCTGATTTTTATCTGCTACTAAATAGTATTTACATCAGCTACCGCTTGACAAAATTCGAGCAATTCTTTTTCTAAAAAATCTCTCTTTGCGTAATTAGCCATGACGCTGACAAACTGTACATTTCCCAAAATATACCCGTTATGAGAATCTATTCTGTCCAAACTCGCTGTTTTGGGATGCAATACATTACTATCCCATTCACTAGTTGTCTGATGATTATCTAAATTCCATCCTGTATAAGGACATCTACCACCTTGTTTCTCCCAAAGCAATTTTAAATATTCTAGAGTAATATTACATTCACGTCCATTACTTTTGACTCTTCTTCTTGCAAGTTTATGATGTTGACGAAATGGTGAATATTCATCTCTTCTACTATTAGTTAAAATATTGTCCGAAACTTTTAAAAGTTTACTACCATCTATCGAATTATTACCCAAAATTTTGTATTTATAAACGTCGTGACAGAATTTTATTAAATCTTGTTCGGTAAAAATATTTTTCGCAAAGTTGGCAATTACAGCCACAAATTGGATATTTTCAGGAATGTAACCCAATGAAGAGTCTATACGGTCTACACTCGCTCTATCTATTGTTAAAATTGTATTTTGATAATCAGTAGTGCTAGGTAATAAAACTAAATTCCAGCCAGTGTAAGGGCAAATTCCTTGTTGCTTTTCCCACAATTGTTTTAAATCCGCTAATGTCACAGAACATTCATGGTTTCTATGTTTTGCCGATTTTTTCATCACCTTCAAATGATTTCGGAAAGGTGAATATTCATCTCTTCTTATTATGTTCCTTAAATAAGATGTATCTTTATTCGCTTTATCTCCAAAATTTGTTAACCCTTTAAACTTTCCAAAGCATGATTTGGAACAGAAATGAAGTCTTCCTAATCTTTCACTTCTCTTAAACTCTGCTATTCTTTTGTTAAATTCTTTTTGACAACTTGGATTATGACAAGTCACAACTATTATTGATGCAGCCATTATTCGTAGTTTTTTAGTTTTTTAATTATGAAACTTTTTTTAAACTGAAAGAAGCAGTAATTTATAGTAAATCTAAATTCTCATAAAAAAACACATTTATCAAGATATAAATTTACTTGATAAATGTGCTTATAATACATTAATAAATCTTATGGAGCTTATGGGAATTGAACCCATGTCCGAAATGGGTATTCACCCCCGCATCGTTCACAGGTTTAGCCTCGTTTACCCTTAAGGCAGGGACCGTTCATTATCCCGAACGGTGGGATGCTTTGGTAAAGTCTTTTCTAACAAGTCCACCAAAGGGAACTTATTAGAGCATCCGTTGGGGGTTGCTCTCTAATCCTTAACGGAGTCAAACTAGAGAGAAGCGCACGAAAAAAGTTTAAGCAGCTACTGCTTGACGCTTGAATGCTACAATGTTGTTTGCATTTATTATTTGTTTTGAGCCTTGATTTACGAGATTTGACTCTCTCTCGACCTGAATCAACGAG
>JBHJOU010000057.1:0-2361 GCA_050329355.1 Rivularia sp. (in: cyanobacteria) | reverse complement strand
GTTTGAGCGCGAAAGTAGCCACTTGACGGAAGCTTTACTTTTTGGGTTTTGGATTGAGATTTACCGCATATTTTCAATAATGAAACAAAGTTAGTAAAGCTCAACCCAACCTACTAACTTACATTGTCAGTGTATAAATTCCTATCCCTCCCATCCTCCCTAATAAAATATTCCCTCAACTCCTCTCGTAAAATTTTCCGTGCTTGAGAAATGCGCTTGCAGACGTTATCGTAAGAAATCTCCTGCTGTTGAGCAATTTCTTGATAAGGCAATTGTTGATAAAAGTGTAGAATAAAAGTTTCGCGCAACCGAGATGATAAATTCTCAATTGCGCGGCGAATTTCAATATTTTTCTCTTGTGTCTCTAAAATTATTTCTGGTGTATCCTCCGAGCAAACCAGCGCTTGAGAGTCCCCTATTGCTTCTATATCCTCAGCTTGATTTGCGCTGCGATCGCGTTGACGATGAATATCCACGCATAAATTATGAGTTAATCTTGTCAACCACCCCTTATAATTAGTAATTTTCCCCGCATACTCTTGTACCTTCTCCGAAGCCTTGAGCATCGCTCGACTCAAAGCGTCTTCAGCTTCCGTCGGGTTTCCACCCATCCACCCAAGACAGCGATGATAAAGATAATTTTGATGTTGTTGCCATAGCAGCCAAAAATCAGTGCAATCCTTCTGTTGGGAGATTGCAGCTATTTGATTACTCATAATAATCTTAGTAAGTGATGGAACTGTATGTATCAATTATTTTATGTAATCAGCGCAAATTCATTCCATAGTGAATGCTTTGCTTTGGCGACTCTTAAATACGTATCAACGCCGGAATAGTTGATTTATTTCAAAACATATGTCAATCTATCAGCTATTTAATGCGTGTAATATCAAGTTACTTGCTTGCTAATTGAGTCAACAAATACTATGATGACTGATATTTTATAGGTACATCATCAGTGTAATTACTTAAGTAATTATAAGGTTTTTAAATAGTTAACATTTAGTAATAATTTGCTCGATATAGGAATGGGGAACAGGGAATAGAAAGTATATAGGGCTGCTACCTCTATTAGTTAAATAAGATTGTTCCTCCTTCCCTAAGAGGGAACACTTTGTGAACGCAATGACAGAATTATTATTTTAGTGAATAATAAAAACTGGGATGCACCCTATTTGATGTGCCGATAAAACTTTTAATTTCAACAGCGATTTTTTCTTCACCACGTTCGGCTGCGATAATTTTTTCTGCTCCCAAGTCAATTTCCATATCAGCTCCACCAGCTTGAATCCTGAGTGGATCATCTGTAATTAGCCAACCCTCTTTTTCTAAGCCTTTTCTAACTGCATAATGAAAAAAATATGCCAGCCATTGAGTCACTAACATGACAATCTAAACAGATTATGCCTATTATTTTAGAGCATAGCAAGCCAGAAAAACCTGTTGATACTCAATTTTAGCAATTACAGGTTGAAGCAGAGGAGTAGGTTCAAGATTACATAATTGATACCCAACTACAATCAAAAATATACAAATGACCGCATTAACTGCAATAATTCAAAAAACCCACACTTGGAGAAAATTTTCCCTCCAGGAACGTTATCTTCTTCTCCAAGCATTAATATTACTTCCCTTGATTCATTTATCTTTAAATCTTTGGGAATTCAAACGTACTTATTCCCTGTTGAGGAATATAGCGGTTGTCAGTTGGATGCAATACGGAATTAACCTCACCCCATCCCCTCTCCTTATTAAGGAGAGGGGTGCCAGAGGCGGGTTGAATCGTGTAACTCACTTAAACGAAAACTGCTATACAGGAAATAGGGAACAGGTAACGGGTAACGGTGATTCTATTTCTTCCCAAATACTCACCACAGTAAATATGGTGAAAATAGCAGCGAAATACTACAATTGGGCAACCTGCTTAAGAAAATCCCTAGCGCTATGGTTTTTATTACACCGTGAGGGAATAGCAACAGAATTACAAATTGGTACAAGGTTTGATAAAAGAGAGTTTCAGGCTCATGCTTGGGTAGAATATCAAGGGTATGTGATTGGCGATCGCTCTCAAGTAAAACAGAATTTTGCTAGCTTCGAGAATCTAAATTCCAACCTTACCACCGGGCTTGCCACAGAAATAGAACTTTTGCTGTGCTGTAATAACATCCATACTGACACAACTGCATCCAAGCCGATAGAAAGCTTACTTCAAAAAGATATTGATTGGAATTATCTATTAAAACAAGCTTGTCAGCAAGAAGTTTTTCTTCTCCTGTATCAAAATCTGGTTAAATATTACCCCGAAAGCATTCCCAAAAAAATCCAGCCTCAGTTACAAGCATATTGTCAAATTAAAACTGC
>JBHJOU010000285.1:0-6328 GCA_050329355.1 Rivularia sp. (in: cyanobacteria) | reverse complement strand
GGTACGGGTATTTCATTTAATGGTAAAAAATTGGTATTGATTCCCACCGAAGCCCTTGATATATCAGAAATTAGAGTTCCTCAAGAATGGGTAGATATTCCCAAATGGAGTGCTGATTATTATTTAGCCGTACAAGTCAATGTAGAATCCGGATATATCCGAATTTGGGGTTATACATCCCAAACACATTTAAAGGAAATGGGAAATTATGACAATCGCGATCGCACTTACTGTTTAAATAAGGAGCATCTAATTTCCAATTTGAGTATTTTATGGATAGCACGTCAAATTTGTCCGGAAGAAGTCACCAAAAATCCAACTGTTCCGATACCGGAATTGTCGGTAAATCAAGCAGAAAACTTGTTAAATCGGTTAGGAAATCCCCAAGTAGTCAATCCCCGTCAAGAAATACCATGGACGATGTGGGGAGCATTATTAGAACAATTTGGCTTACGACAAAGATTGTACGAACAACGTTTGGGAATACAAAGACAATGGTCAATTAGACAATGGATGCAAACGGGAGTATCGGAAGTAGCAAGACAATTTGGTTGGGGAAGTGTAGATTTACAACCGAATTTAGAAGGTGCTAGAGGTACTACAGAAACACCTCAAGGAACAACTTTAGTTAGAAAAATTATTATATCCGGTTTGGAATATGAATTATTAGTGCATCCCAAAGGTAGAATTGAAGATAGAATTTGGCGTTTTGAATTACGACGGGCAACAGTGGGAGAGATGATTCCTGTTGGCTTGAAATTAATCCTATTAACAGAAGATTTACAACCATTTGACGGTAATCAAGCTCAAGCTAGAACATCTGTAGAAAGAATTTATGTTGATGTCGCTTTGGGTGAGGATGAGGAAGGTTTGGTATGGAAGACAGAACCGACATCCGATGATTATGAATATGAAACCTTATATTTATAAATACAGACGTGGAAATAATAACTAATCATCCGGACTTGATACAAGTATGTTGTCGCATCTGGTGCAATTATGCTGTATAATTGCACCAGATGTCATGCAACAAAGATTATGATCCGTCAAAGTATTTCACTTACACCGCCGAATGATGCCTGGTTAAAAGCACAGGTGGAAGGTCAGGAGTATGCTAGTAAAAGTGAGGTGGTAAACGACCTGATACGTAAGGCTCGTGCCAAGCAAGAAAAAGTTGAAGAAATCCGCTCTAAGCTAATTGAGGCAGAGCAAAGCGGCTTTGTTACTCCTGAGGCTCAGGAAATTCTTGCTGAATTCAAGCGTCATGCTGCACAGTAATGGCAAACTATAGATTGACGCAAGGGGCTAAAGAAGACTTACGGCAAATTTATTATCCGTAAAGGCTATCGCCGCAGCGTATGTGGTGTGAATAGCATTTATTACCGCATTGAAAATGATGTGGTTGAAATCATGGCAATCCTTAGAAGCCAAGAGACTGACACAATTCTTGATTTATAAGGAATATACCGTAAACCTTTGAGAAAGTATAAAAAAATCAGCCCTACCCTCCTGATATCATGTCTGGTTAAACTAATAATTAATCATCCCGACTTGATATAATAAGTCGGGTTTTTTCCTTGAAATATCTGTGAGACAACACAAGGAAAGTAAAAACCCGACTTCTCATCGAACACTGACGTTAATTAGGAATTATCTGGCAAAAATTCGGCTAATTCTGGCAATTTGTGCCAAAGTCCACCATTTTTCACTGCATAAAAAGCCATGATCACAGCATGATTAACCTCTGTATTCCTCTGCGTTTACCTTTGCGTCACTCTGCGTTAAAAACCTTAAAAAGAAAATGTCGTCCGTAACGTCCCTGTATAAATAGTCCCATTATCATTTCGATTTGCAGCATTATCAATTACTTGAATTGTCGGTGTAATTTGTACATTTCGACTAATTGGATAGTTGTAAAATGCTTCATAATTTGTCTGAGTTGAGTCACCGATTTCTGTGGCTATAAAAGGCTGTCCGACTGCAAATCCAGCTAAAGCACCTCTAGTAAATAAATCTCTAAATGCAACACCAGCCATCCAATAATTGGGATTAATATCGCCAAAATTTGTATTGTTGTAACTACTAAATCCGTAGCGTCCAAATATACCAATTTTTTGAGCAAGGGTGAATTCTAAATTGGCTCCAATTGCATCAAAACGGTTATCAAATATTTCACCACCGCTGTACTGTAAACGTAAAGCTAAGTCTCTAGAAGGTGAATATTCTACTTCTACTACACCTTGATAATTATCTCCAAATAAACCCCTTGTTCCACCAGTATTAGGAGAATTAGGAATATTCGGAGAATTGTACAATACATCTATAAAAGGTGCTGTTCCGATCAGTCTTCCTTGGTTGCTGGGATTTGCTGCATCTGCTGCGGTATAAGCAGCTCTCAAAGCAAAAGCTCCGCGATTCGGTTTCCAATCAATTACTGCTCCAGCGCTAGGGAACTCGATGGGGAAAATAACATAGTTATTCACAAAGGCTTGAGTACTAAAATCCCGGAAACTTAATTTAGCGTAACTATTAAAGTCGATATAATCAGCAGCACGGATATTTGGACCGATAGTAACTGCTAAATCTTGACTAGGTTTAAAGGTGTAATAAAGTCTGGATATTTCAAAATCTCTATCTGTGGGGGGATTGATAGAATAATCCAAAGCACTGCCAAAAAATGGTTCTAAGAAACCTCCAGCATTATCTCTACCACCTTGCACTTGACCGTTTTCTGTAAAACCGCTTCCTGTTTCCAAACGCAGCTTTAATAAATCATTTTGATTAAAACTGGTATCTAAATCAATTCCAGCCCTAAATACTATTGTGGCGTTGGGGTCATCGGTAATTTGTCTTCCAGTCGCGTCTATAATGCGATCGCCATTTATACCCCCAGCATTTGCAGAAATAATTACTTGTCCCCTCAATTTAGTTGTTGTAGAAAACTGTGATGCTTCTAATTGAGCGTTACTTGCTTCTAAGGTATCCACTCGACCGCGTAAAGTTGCTAATTCCGCAGTAAAATTTTCCTGTAACTTCTGTAAACTTAATAAATCTTCCTTAGTTACAGAATCCATCGTTGCTGTGGTAATCAGTTCATTAATTCGATCTAAACAAGCATTGAGTCCAGCAGCGAATTCATCACGAGTCATGGCTCGATTGCCGCGAAAAGTTGCATTGGGATATCCAGCAATACAACCATACCGTTCAACTAAAGATTGTAATGCTTGAAATGCCCAATCAGTCGGTTGAACATCGCTTAATTGATTGACATTCGTTATCTGATTCATTCGGGTTTCTGCTTTAACCGGAGATGTTGTTAACAGAAACCAGATAATCGGAGAAACAATAAAAAAGAATTTAAGCATTTTGAAATTTGGTAATTGGTAATTGGTAATTGTCAACTGCCATTTTCAAATCTTGGCAAAATTTTGTGATGGCTATTTATTCTTCCACCAAATTTGGAAAGTTGGATCAAGGGATTGGAATTTATGATAATTCAGTTTTCTCCTTATGCTTTTCTACTGTTTTAAAATCAAGGAATTAAAACTGTTGCGTTAGCGCAATTGATAAATTTACATCGGACATTTTGGGGGTTATAAATTAAATTTTCTCCTTATGCTTTTCTACTGTTTTAAAATCAAGGAATTAGAACTGTTGCGTTAGCGCTTCGGGATAAATTTACATCGGACATTTTGGGGGTTATAAATTCAGTTTTCTCCTTATGCTTTTCTACTGTTTTAAAATCAAGGAATTAAAACTGTTGCGTTAGCGCTTCGGGATAAATTTACATACAATATTGGTGACAATTTTTAATCCTACTCCTCCCATTAAAGTCATGATAGATTCGGGATGAAACTGAACAGCGGCTATTGGTAAGGTTTTATGTTCAATACCCATAACTATTCCGTCATCGGATAGGGCTGTAATTTTTAATTCTTGGGGTAAATTATCTTGTATTGCGTACAAGGAATGATATCTACCAACTTCAAAGGATGATGGTAAGTCTTTAAAAGCAACAGAATTTTTATCTACTACATTTATTAAAGATGTTTTACCGTGTTGGGGATAATCTAAAACTCCGAGTTTCCCTCCATGGGCTTCAACTATTCCTTGTAATCCTAAACATACACCGAATAAGGGTATTTGACGTTTTTTGCAAGCGGCGATCGCCATTTCTAATTTAAAGTCACTAGGTTTTCCGGGTCCGGGTGATAATACTACTAAGTCGGGTTTTTGTTGATCAAAGACTGATTCGGGAAAACCATGGCGTAATGTTGTGACTGTGGCACCAGTTTGACGAATGTAATTAGCAAGGGTATGAACGAAGGAATCTTCGTAGTCGATTAATAAAACGTTTTTCCCTGCTGCTGGTAATTTTTCTTTAATCCCGAATTGAGACATGATTGATTTTTGATCAACTTTTTGATTGCTTGCTCGATTCAGAGTTTGAAATAACGCAGTTGCTTTGGTGATAGTTTCTTGTGCTTCGGCTTCTGGTTGGGAATCATAAAGGACTGTTGCACCAACTCTTACCTGAGCAATTGAATCTTTGAGTCGGATAGTCCGTAAAATTAAACCTGTATTCAAGTTACCTTTAAAATTAAAACCTCCTACCGCACCACCATACCAACGTCTAGCACTGTGTTCATTTTGTTCGAGAAATTGCATTGCAGCCCGTTTTGGCGCTCCGGTGACGGTAACAGCCCATAAATGAGTCAAAAATGCATCCAAAGCATCGTAAGTAGGTTTGAGTGTTCCTTCTACATGGTCAACTGTATGAATCAGATGACTATACATTTCAATTTGACGACGACCGATAACTCTAACAGAACCAGGTTCACAAATTCGTGATTTATCATTACGGTCTACATCGGTACACATGGTCAATTCAGATTCATCTTTACGGGAATTCAACAATTTCTGAATTTGTACTGCATCATCAATCGCTGTTTCTCCCCGACGTATTGTACCGCTGATCGGACAAGTTTCTACTCTTCTACCTTCAACTCGGACAAACATTTCTGGAGATGCACCAATTAAGTATTCTCCACCCAAATTAAAGATAAACCCATAGGGGCTAGGATTAATTTTTCTTAAAGTGCGGAATAGTTGAGTTGGGGATTTTTCGCAGGTTTCAGAAAAGCATTGTGAAGGAACCACCTCAAATAAATCACCCCGGCGGAAATAATCTAAAGCTTTGGTAACTTGTTGTTCGTATTCACCCGCTGCATGGTCAGAACCTTGAGTCACATTCAAACGTTTACCCCGGTAATCCATCACTTCACCTTTACGAGGTAAATCTCTGGTACTACCATTTTGAGTAACAAAATCATACTGTAAACGAAATGCTTGTTGTAAATGGTAATCAACAACTAATAACTCATCCGGTAAATATAATATTAAATCCCTTTGGTCTGATTCTCGTTCTAACAATTTGGGCATTTGTTCAAATTGAAAAACCAAATCGTAACCCAAAGCTCCATAAAGTCCTAAATTTTCATCTTCATCACTGAAAAATGCTGATATTATTTCTCGAATCACACTGAATACAGATGGTTGCCGGCTGCGCTCTTCCTCGGAAAATAAACGATTACTCAGTTTAATAGAACCGGAAATGTAATTATCTTGTTGATTTAACTCTTCAATAAATGGCTTATCTAATAACAACGATTTTAAATAAGCGAGTAAAACCAAACCTCGCTCATTGTGAGCCGTAATTGTAAAATTGCGATCGCGAGTAGATATCTCCAAAGGAGGATTGACAAAACCGATAGCCCATCTTTTATATCGTCCTGGATATTCATAACTACTAGCGAGTAAACCACCCCGTTGAGAATCGAGACGCATCAAAACTTCCTCAATTGCGGAATCGATAGAAGTATTAGTAACGGAGCGAGAGATAAATATACCACCGTCAGTTGTATAAGAATTGGTGTCAAATTGCATTTTAATATTCTCTAGTCTTTCTAAAATTTGTATAGGGGTGAGGGAATGTGGGTTTATGCAATTCGGGAAAATAGTTTACATATCTTAAGAAAGGCAGTTTTTTGCTTTTGGGTTGTTGATCAAAAATTGCGATCGCGTAAGAAGAGCGAAGGTATTGCAGTTTTATGGTAACTATTGCAACATTAAGAATCAGATTTCAGTATTTATATTGAAGAAAAGCCGGAGTTTTATTTATATGTAGAGAAAATAAATATACCAAAATATTAAATCAGTTATCAGTTATCAGTTACCAGTCCTGACGGCGTATGGTGGGGGATTTAGACCCGCCACCAACGCATTCCCCCGGTCGGTGGGGGACTTAAACCCAGGGATAAATAGATCA
>JBHJOU010000513.1:0-7350 GCA_050329355.1 Rivularia sp. (in: cyanobacteria) | reverse complement strand
CACTTGAGTGGAATACAAATTTTACCTCACCCCGCCCTCCGGGCACCCCTCTCCTCCCGACAGGAGAGGGGAAGGGGGTGAGGTTTTAGTGTATTGGACTCAACTGAAATTTGCTATATTAAATCGTTTACTTTAGCAATTGCTGCAATTTGACTATCTGCAAATGATGGTGTTTTACCAATACTTACCAAACGTCCTCTTTCTTTAGCGTGCCAATGTGCCGCGTTAATGTCATAAGATAGTAAAGGAATATTAGGCTCTACAACTTCTTGAAGATATTTTTCTATAGTCTGACGTTTTTTAGATTGCGGAAGGCGATAACATCCAAAAAGTAGTTCATGATAAACAACAGTTGCTGTTGCAACTTCATTTCCATACAGCCGCAGCATTTCCATTACATTTGAGTTAGGAATTGGGCGTAATGCTTCGGAAAGAATATTGGTATCTAATAAAAAACGTAAACTCACCAACTTACCTCACGCCCTGGTGAAGAATCACGCAAGCCGACAAAAATGTCTGGTTCGATACCTGCTGATTCTAAATTTTCTTCATGGCGAAACTTTTCTAAGGATTTCAAAAATTTAGATTCTTCAATTGTAATTGATGTAGACTTTTCATCTGCAATCTCAATGATGATTTCTTCACCGTCAGGAATATTTATTTCATGAAATATTTCTATTGTTTTGCCGCGCTTTATACCTTTAATTTTCATACTTTTTATAGTTTATCGAGTTTTTGAATCAGTGCTGTTACCCGTTTGGGGTAATGTTGGTTTATCTCTGATACTACCAGGACTTGAGGGTAAAATTACTGTAACACGATTATTTTAAAGCTATTTAAGTTTTCAAAATTCAGAAAACCCAGTATTTAAAAAAAACCGGGCTTTTCAACACTTCAAATTCTTAAATAAAAAAAAGATTTAATCCAGGGCAAACACATCTTATTTTGAGAATGCTTACTGGGCAATAGTTTCGTCGATTATTTATTTTTGTTAAGAAAATCTGAAACCCTTACTAGGCAAGGCACCTAGAATTTAGATGCGTTTGCCCTGGGTAATATGCCAAATTTTTACTTGTTAGTACTGCTATTGCTTGGAAATTGAATCATCAAAAAGAATCTTTACTTTTAATAGCGAATCAACGCGAGAAACAAATAAATTCCAAGTTTTTTACCAGCAATTACCGTTAATACAAAGCAAAAATTGAATATATATTTTCGTCAATTAATAGCTTAAGCAAGTTAACTATATATCACTTCTATCTCTAGAAAGAGAATAAATTAAACTAAATTGTATGATGTTTTTATTATTCCCTTTCTTTTGGTAGATGTGTTAATATTAGAATCACCTAATTTGATATATATATTTTTTTCTCCTTGTAATTGACTATATAGTTAAACAACTAGTTAAATAATAAGATAAACCCAATATAATCATGACACTTCTCAACGCTGGAAATTTATCCTTAGAAGATGTTCAACGTCTATTAGGATTTCAAGAAAATTACAATAATTCATTTACTTCATTATTGTCTCTCGAACCCTTAACAGAAGTAGAGCAACAAGAACTGTTACAAATTCGGAATGATTTTCGTCGATATCTCACAGCAGGCAAAGTTTCCGAAGGACAAGTAAAATTTCTTGTAATCGCTCCTTTAATGCGTTTAGCAGGGTTTTATAGTTACCCAATTCAGATAAAATTAGAAGAAGATATCGCTGAAATAAAAATAGAAGATGAAGATACAACCATTACAGGTAGATTAGATATTTTAGCTGTTAACAAAGTTATAAAATTAGCAGATAAAACCTTTCTTTGGGTATTATTAATTGAATCTAAAAACAGCAGTATTTCCCCATCATCCGGTTTACCTCAACTGTTAACATATGCTGGATCAAACTTGCAAAATCAAACATCTGTGTGGGGATTAGTTACCAATGGACAATATTACCAATTTGTGTATATCCAACAGGGAAATTTTCTAACTTATCATATGATGCCATTATTAAACTTGATGGAACCAAACCGTGCAGTTGAATTATTACAAGTGTTAAAAGCAATACTTACATCGGAGAACAGCGAATAAACCTTAGCATCTCCTCCTAAATTTCTCTCTACAGGAGGGTTTTATTTTTGAAGTATACATTTATAATTAATCAGGAAAAGCACAAGCAGTACGCTACAGAGATATTCAGCGCTCTATTCTGAGTCACAAACCCCAAATTGTACATTTTTGCGGACACGGTGCAGGAGAATCGGGCTTAGTATTTGAAGATAATATCGGACAACAGAAATTAGTCGATGCACAAGCATTAGCTGGATTTTTTGAATTGTTTGCAGATAAAGTAGAGTGTGTAGTACTCAATGCTTGCTATTCCGAGATTCAAGCTAAGGCGATCGCCCAACATATTGATTATGTTATTGGCATGAGCAAGGAAATTGGAGATGCAGCCGCGATTGAATTTGCTGTTGGGTTTTATGATGCTTTGGGGAATGGAAGAGAAGTTGAGTTTGCATATAAATATGGTTGTAGTGCTATCCACATGGCAGGAATGGGGGAGCATTTGACACCTAAACTGTTTAAAAAAGAAGATTATTGTAGAGAAAATATAGATCCCATCCCTTGCCAAACAGAATATGCTTTAAAACCGATATTTTTCGTGAGGTGAGAAGTCGGGTTTTTACAATAATTATCTGATTTGACCAAATATTTGAGGTGAAAAACCCGACTTCTTAAAATTCTGTTAAGGTGAAATAACTCCTAACTCCTAACTCCTAACTCCTCACTTCAACAACTCCATCACCTGCTCCCGTTTCACCAAAGAATTCGCACATAAAATCCCACTCGCAGCCACAGCAGGAACTCCAATTCCGGGCATGGTGCTATCACCAACACGGTATAATCCTTTAATAGGTGTGTTAGTACTAGGAAACATCCCCTTACCCGCAGCAATTGCCGGACCATAAGTTCCTTGATATCTTCTTAAATAATGAGCGTGAGTTAATGGTGTACCGATAAGTTCTAAAACTGCACGTTCCCTAATATCTGGAATTACTTTTTCTATAGCGCTATATAAAGTTTGCGCCTTTTGTTTCTTCTTCTCTTCATAACCTTGATTTTTTTCCCATCCTACATAAGGTTCCAAAGTATAAGCATGAACCACATGATGATTTAGAGGTGCGAGTGTTGCATCCCAAACGCTGGGAATGGATATCATACAGGTGTTTCCTGGTACAGTAATATCCTGTTCCCCATCGTGAACAACTACATGATGTCCCGTCAAATTTTCCAAACCCTCCCCGCGAAAGCCTAAGTGTAAATGCATAAAACTTTCCACCGCCGGAGTATCTAAAGCTGCTTGGCGGTAAGATGTGGGTAAATCTTCAGGATGTAATAATTTGCCGTAAGTATCCCAAATTGTAGCGTTGGAAATTACCACCGGGGCTTTTATCATTTCTAAGGGATGGGGGGAAGATAATCGCACTCCGACGGCTTGACCATTTTCGACCATAATTTGCTCAACATGACATCCCAAACGCAACTCTCCACCGAATTTTTTCAACCCCCGTACCAAAGCATCGACAATCGCACCGCTACCCCCCAAAGGATATTCAATTGCAGTATGAGAACGTTCCCCTAACATAAATGCTACTTCCGGGGCAATCGTACCGCTGGCTTTTAAACCAGATAGCAGAAAGCATTCCAGGTCAATTAACCTTCGTACCCAAGGGTTTTTTACAGTTGCATCCATCACACTGCCTACTGAACTTTGTACCAAGGGTAAATTGGGTAGCATTTTTAATAAAGAAGGTAAATAACGACTCAATAAAATCGGTATTAACTGCCAATCGGCTCGTAAAGCCAAAGTCGGAATTCCTTTCATGGCTTCGTATAAGGGCAACAAACGACTTTCAAATTCTGCTAATTCCTTAGCACCTTGGGGTGTAATTTTTGCAACCTCTTCTCGGTAGCGTTGGGAATTGCCATAAACAGCAAAACTACCTTCAGGAAAATGATAATGTCCCAGGGGGTCATAAGGTACAGT
Organism: Rivularia sp. (in: cyanobacteria); assembly: GCA_050329355.1. Taxonomy (GTDB): domain Bacteria; phylum Cyanobacteriota; class Cyanobacteriia; order Cyanobacteriales; family Nostocaceae; genus Rivularia. The sequence goes on along the minus strand of JBHJOU010000513.1, from coordinate 3,309 downwards.
TTGGAGAGATTCACCTAAAACATCGAGGACTTGTTTTACAGGATTCAAACTTTCAGCGTCACTCAGTCCACAATAGAATGAAGGTCCAGAATCAAATTCAAATCCTCGTCGTCGAAAACTATGAGCAGCACCACCTGCAAAATTATGGCTTTCGCAAAGGATTACCCGTTTACCATAACGACTGAGTAATGCAGCAGCAGTTAATCCACCGATACCACTACCAATGACTATGACATCAAAATTTTTCACTATAAGTTGTTAGTTGTTAGTTGACTAGTAACCACTATCCACCATCCACTAACCACTATCCACTATCTATTAACTGATGAGTAATGACAGAACAACCACTAATTCAATTAAAAGGCGTTTCTAAATCTTTTGGTAGCAATAAGATTTTAGATCAAGTCGATTTTAATATTTACCCAGGAGATGCATTAGGAATAATTGGTCCTTCGGGAACTGGTAAATCTACGATTCTGAGGATAATTGCTGGATTAACTCCTGCCGATGAAGGAGAAGTTTTTATCCAAGGTGTGCGACGAGAAGGTTTAGTCGAAGATGGTGTGGATGCTTTGGGAATTGGGATGGTTTTTCAGCAAGCGGCTTTGTTTGACTCGTTAACAGTCGATGAAAATGTGGGGTTTTTACTTTACCAGCATTCAAGTCTTTCTAAACGAAGGATTCGGGAATTAGTTGAGGAAAAATTGGAAATGGTTGGTTTACCCGGAGTAGCAGATCGATTTCCCGCAGAACTTTCTGGAGGGATGCGAAAACGGGTGAGTTTTGCTCGTGCGATTATTTCTAATCCAGAAAAACCCGAAGAATCACCATCCGTTTTATTGTACGATGAGCCGACAGCAGGATTAGACCCCATTGCTTCGACTATCATCGAAGATTTAATTCGACAATTACAGGTTGCAGAGGGAACCTCTAGCAGCTACGCTATCGTTACCCACCAACACAGTACAATTCGTCGTACCGCTGACAGAATCGTGTTTCTCTACCAAGGTAAAGTGCAGTGGGCAGGAAAAGTCTCCGAAGTTGACACCACAGAACATCCTTCTATTAGACAATTTATGAGTGGAAATATTAATGGTCCAATTAAAATTGCCGGTGCATGAAACATTAACTATTACTTATCTTGGTGATTAATCACTATTAATTAATTGCGTATAAAAAAAGTATAAAAATAGAAAAATATAAAAGTATAAATTATAGAAATCATTTAAATTATTAATGATAACGAGTAAACAATGTCCGAATCCCTATTTAAAACTTCTAACTGTAGCTATATAAGGAGGTGAAAAATGCGATCGCGATTAGTTCGAGAAGGTTCTGTAGGATTATTAATCCTATTGGGTTTGGGAGTCTTTGGATTAATTTTCCTTTGGCTGAATAGAATAAGCGCGAATGGTCGTACTTATAGCTTTATCGTAGAGTTTAAGGATGCTGGTGGGATGCAAAAAGGTGCTGTTATTCAATATCGCGGTGTTAAAGTCGGCAATATCGCCTCGATTACAGCAGGTGCAAACAACGTAGAGGTAAAACTTGATATCAACAAACCCGACTTGATAATTCCCCGCGATGTCAGAATTGAAGCTAATCAATCTGGATTAATCAGCGAAAGCATTATTGAAATTACACCACTTAGCACTATTTCTCGTGCTAATGTCAATGCCGGACCTTTAGATCAAAATTGTGACCCTACTATAATTGTCTGTAACGGTTCTCGTCTCAAAGGGGAAATCGGTATTAGCGTTAACGAATTGATTCGCTACAGCAGCCGTTTATCCGAAGTTTACAGCCGACCAGATGTATACAACAATGTCAATCAAGCTTTAAAAAACACCTCTTTAGCAGCAGCACAAGTCGCTCAATTGACTCGCGATGTTTCCAGTTTAACAAAAGCTACTCAACAAGAATTAAAAACTTTCTCTTCTGCCGCTACACAAGTAGCTAATGCTGCTAGTCAAGTTAGTGCATCTACTGATAAAACTATCAATCAATTCAGTACTACCGCGTCGCAAGTCAACGCAACAGCAAGACAGTTTAGCGGTACGGCACAACAATTTAGCGGTACTGCCAAAGAAATTAGTTCCACTGCAAATCAAGCTTCGAGACTGTTAACAAATATTGATAACTTAGTTACAACAAATCGGTCTTCTCTTGTAGGTGCGTTAAACGACATCACCGCAACTAGTTCCCAATTAAGAACTACTGTTAACAGTTTGTCCCCAGCCATCAATCAATTTACCACAGGAGAGCTACTACAAAACCTCGAAACTCTCTCAGCCAATGCAGCAGAAGCATCAACAAATTTACGGGATATCACTAAAACACTCAACGACCCCAATAATTTACTAGTATTACAACAAACATTAGATTCCGCGAGAGTAACTTTTGAAAACACCCAGAAAATTACATCTGATTTAGACGAATTAACAGGAGATCCCAGATTTCGGCAAAACCTCAAAGAATTGGTAAATGGTTTAAGTGGCTTAGTATCTTCCACAGAACAAATAGAACAGCAAGTAAAATTTGCTGCCACCCTTGATTCAGCAAAAGCTAATTTAAATCCACCAACTCCAACAACTAGAAAGCAGCCTTTTCGATTTGAGTCCTCATCCATTACCGTTAAAAGTAACGAAAAAATCAAGCAAACAAAAAATCTACAGCCAAATTCCTCATCCCAAGAGGAACTGTTAAAGCAACTTCGGGAATATCAGAAGATGAGAGAGTGAGGAGTTAGTACCACCGGAGTTGTAGAGACGTAGCATTGCTACGTCTCTACCGGAGTTAGGAGTTAGGAGTTAGGAGTTAGTACCACCACAGTGATGGATTTTAACCTTTAACCTTTAACCTTTAACCTTTAATTCCAATCCTGTTCTTCCTTCTTCCCTTTTGTACGATAAATTCCACCAACAGCGTGAATTGCACGGGTTTTCTCGAAAAGTTCCGCTTCCGTAATCCCCCACTTATCTAATACTTCATCCAAACCGCGTTGAATATCTCTCGCACCAGGAAAATTATGGTAGCGAATCCGCAATCTAGCTAATTCCACTAAATTATAATCACTCGCTTCCCCCACTAATAAACCTTCAAGCAAAGGGCGATCGCGATTGTACTGTGGATGTTGTTGTTCTTTATTTTCTTGAGTCATCAAAGAATTTTGGATTTTAGATTTTAGATTTTAGATTTTAGATTTTAGATTCAAGGAGTTAAAAGTTAGAAATTAAGAAAATATCTGTAGTGGGAGCATCTTGCTCCCCATCTCCCCATCTCCCCATCTCCCCATCCCCCCATCCCCTT
>JBHJOU010000179.1:0-2005 GCA_050329355.1 Rivularia sp. (in: cyanobacteria) | reverse complement strand
ATTTTCTTCTAATACATCTTCTACAATTAAACTTGCCATTGGTCCGATATAATAGGCTAATTGTTGCTGACATTTTTTGATAAATGAAGGGGTGAGTAAGTTTAAATTTTGTTGATTATCACTGCGTTCTAAATTATTATTAGAGCTAACTACTGTTGGTTCGATTTGGCTATAAAATGGCGGTATTGTCGGATTTAATTTTGAGTCAGGTAAAGCTAATGTGGGAAGTTCATCAAAATTTCCTAAAGAAGACGAAAATCTTTGCGACTGATCAAGTTGTTCGAGATATGTAAGGACTTCGCTAGTACTTTGGTATCGTGCTTTGGGCGTATCTGCCAACATTTTATCGAGTATCCGCGCAAAAGCATCACTGATATTAGTATATATTCGCCAGTTCCAATCCAGGGAATATCTATCCATTAAGTATGATGGATTTTTACCCGTGAGCAATACTATTGCTGTTACTCCTAATGCGTAAATATCACTGCTTGGAGAACACAAACCTAAACTAATTTGTTCGCGGGGAGCATATCCAACTTTTCCCACAAGGGACATATTACCAGCAAATGCTATTTGATTAATTTTCGTAGCTTCGTTGATTTCGGCTATTTGTTTTCCCACACCAAAATCAATTAGCACGGGTAAATCTCCACCTTCGGGCAACATGATATTATCGGGAGAAATATCTCGATGAATGACTTGATGTTCATGGACGTATTCCAAAATTGGTAATAGTTTTTTAAGCCAAAATATCACTTCATCTTCTAAAAAAGTTTTTCCTTGATGTTGCCGTTCTTGTAGTAGCATTGAATAGGTTTTACCATTAACATATTCTTGCACTAAGAACAGCCGACCTTCTCCTTCAAAGCAAGCTAAAAAACGTGGTATTTGGGGATGTTGCAATTTATGAAGAATTTTTGCTTCTCTTTTGAACAAATCGCGACATTTTTCGATTCCATCACTACCAGTACCGAAAGGAGCAAATTCCTTGAGGACACAAGCTTCGTTGAAACGACGTGTATCATATGCTAGGTAAGTCCGTCCAAGTCCCCCTTGTCCCAGCATCCTTTGGATAATATAACGACTATCAATTAAAGTACCAGAAGCTATTTCTGGCTTGCTAGGGGGTATAGACATTTACTTATCACTCCTAAAAATTATATGGTTATATAAAGTTATATATTTAGATGTTAAATATTGAATTCTTCGTCTTAAAGTCCGGTTCGGAAATAGAGATGCGTTCCCAATACCACTAGTTTTCCATAAAAAAGGGAATTTTTAGGTAAGATAATTTCTTCTTGGTTAAGATTGATGATTTATTAACTATTTCAATTATCTATCACCACAATTTCTAGATGTTTCGACAAAAGTTCATAAAACTTGATAAAACTTGATAAAAACTTATAAAGCTTTAGAAAATTGTTTAAAACTTGATTTTTTAGTTAAGAACTGATTAATTAGTCTTTCTTGTATTATTTGTATTAGTAGTAGATGGTTCAGATAATAATACTGCGGGTTTTTGTTGAAGCTGCGTTTCTAAAGGTTTAACTTTTTTCATTAACTGAATAAATTGCTGATATTCAGGAACTTTGACGCTAGGAACATAACCTGCATCTGCGGTAATATTTGCTGGGGCTTCACTCATAACTTTTCGGATTTGTTGTTCGCGATTTCGATCAATATTTGGTGATAGCAATACTAAACCTGGGGGAATCCACCGACTAGTATGTATAATCCTAAACTTAGTTTCCTTAAATTGCCGTTGATGAATTTCAAAATTATTTTCAGACAAAGCACCAGCATCAACGCTACCTTCTTTTAGCCATTCGAGTACTGTTTTAGGAGTAGGAGCAAAACGGATCTCAGCAAGGGTTAAACCGTAAAGGTCGTACAAAGGAGTATAATAGCCAGCAGCAGAACCTTTTTGTCCCAAAGCAACCGTTTTATTCGTCAAATCTGGGATTTTTTTAATTGGGCTATCATCTCGAACTATCAGCAACGAACG
>JBHJOU010000879.1:0-2104 GCA_050329355.1 Rivularia sp. (in: cyanobacteria) | reverse complement strand
GAACCCGATTATGCTGAAACTTATACTCCTCGTGCTGGTAATGTTTTTGATTCTATAGATAGGGAAGCTCGTCGTATCGGTTGGGAGAAAATATATCGTTATGGAAGAATTCGGGGGATTCGTAAAACCGACGATGGTAGATATTGTGTTGCTTATTCAAAAGGAAGAGGAGATCATGCTTTTTATGTAACTCGTTTTTTACATTTAGCAACGGGTTATCCCGCGATTCAGTTTTTACCAGATTTGCAAGCTTATAGGGAAACATATCGCGATTTTAAATCTGTAGTTAATGCTTATGAAGATCATCATCACGTTTACGAACAGTTGGAACGTCAAGGTGGTAAGGTATTAATTCGAGGACGTGGTATTGTCGCTTCTCGCATCATTCAGCGGCTTTATGAAGCACGAAAGAAGAATCCCGATATTACAGTTTTGCACTTAATGCGATCGCCAAAACCCCAAGGTAATAAATTCGGCAAAACTCAGCGAGTAGTCAAAAATCATTTTGAGTTTCAGCCATTTAACTGGCCCAAGGCTTGTTGGGGTGGTGAGTTACGAGTAATGTTAGAAAAAGCCCATCCTGACGAGCGCAAGCGTTTGTTAGCCGATTGGGGAGGTACAACCACCGCAGATCGTCATGATTGGCAGCGGATTACAGAAGATGGTTTACGCGATGGTTGGTATAAAATAGAATTTGGCGAAGTAGAAAGTGTAGAACGAGATGCTCAAAATCGCACTATTACCAACATCAAAGAAAAAGGTTTTGGGCAAATGACTCTGAATGCAGATTTTATTGTTGATGCTACGGGATTAGATGCCAAAGTCCAAGCCAGTCCGTTACTTGAAGATTTAGTTGAACGTTATAGTTTGCCGTTGAATCATTTATCAAGGTTGGTTGTAGCAAATGATTTTGAATTAGTAGAAATGCGTAACGATAAAGGTAAAATATATGCTACAGGTGCAATTACTTTAGGCGGCCCTTATGCCGCTGTAGATAGTTTTTTGGGCTTGCAATATTGCGCCTTACGTGCTGTAGATGGATTGGCGATCGCTCGCGCTCCCGGAGTACATCGTTTAAATCCAATTTCTTCTTTCGGACAATGGTTGAAATGGGTAACAAATCAATCACCTTAATTCAACTTCATTACCCCTCGAAGGTATTTATAAGTCAAGTTTTAATAAATAATTATGAGTTAAAACTCTGCGTTCCTCCGCGCTTCCTTTGTATTCCTCTGCGTTTACTTTTGATCTCAAAATTAACTATAAAACCAGCCACTACCTATTTTTCACCGATCAATAACAATTGATCCTTGTTGATTAAAAACTAAATGTAGCTCATTTTACTTGAACATCAGAGTTTTTTATGGAGATAATAATCAACGAAATCACTTGACATCCCACTTAAGACGTTTTTAAGGTTCGATTGACCCATCGAGCCTTTTTTATTCTACTTTAAGATACTTAATAATCTACGTGTTCTCAGTACATTTTTAATTTTATTTGATTTTATTTAGTAAAATTTTATAGTTGAAGTTGCGTTATGTAGCGATTATTTTACTTTCACTAAAGTGATTTTTAAAGTTGTTTTTAGAGTTATTTTTAGAGTTATTTTGAGAATTATTTCTAAGAGGATGTTTTAAAAGTATCCGGCGCTTTTTTACCGCTACTACAAAAACAAAGTCCACCGTAGCGGTGGACTAGTTAGTTTAGAACCTGCTGCCACAGCGACTGCCGTGCGACTTATAGTCGCCAGGTAAAGTATTAAATTAGACTTTCAAAACATCCTCTAAAGTTATTTTCGACAAAATTATTACAGATAATTAAAATAAGTACTTAATTGGGGCTACATAAACTTTAAACAAAAAAGTCATTATCTTCACAAAAATGACAAAAATTTATAATTTCTTTTTAATAACCTAGATAAAGTATTCTGAAATGGTGTAGAAATGTATAGAATCTTTGAAAAATATAAAATATAGTCTTTGCAGATGCAAACATTTGTAGCTCCTTCAATGCAGCTATCTATAGTACCGAATAGCAATCAACCTTTAAAGATTGTCGCACTGGGGGATAGTTTAGTTTACGGATTTGGAGATCCCGACGG
>JBHJOU010000806.1:0-5288 GCA_050329355.1 Rivularia sp. (in: cyanobacteria) | reverse complement strand
GATTCTACTACTAATTCTGGTAAATTTAATAGTTGAGTCATTATTCGTTTCATAATTTATTATGATTAATCTTATTCAGATAATTATTATTAATTTAGCACGCTAAGTACCGAAGAACCGCAACTCAACGTATACTGCGTTCCTTTGTTGATTGGGGAGTACTGCAAGATACCAGTGAAATCGGTATATATCAATCAGCTAATACACAATCAGTAGATAAGATCAAATTGGCAGCATGGCTAATAAAAGCAGCTTTAATTGCTAGCGATTCTGAATCTCAAGTTTTAGGTGTAATTAGTCAAACTCCTATTTTATTTCCATTTACGGTGAGTTTGGTAAATCCGAGAGATTTGGAAATGAATCGAAGACTCGAATTTTTCTGTCAAGGAATTGATCAAAAAATGGTCATGCTGCGGTGATGATTGAGTATTGCAGAGAATTAAGTATCTTTTTTTTGTTACGCTTGTAAGCTAAGTAATTACATAATGGTAAATACTGTTTCAAAAGTGAACTCTTCTACCAAATGTCTCAGTGTTATGATCTAATACTTACAATCATCTTTGCTATACTCAGTAGACCAAAAAGTTTTGCGATCGCCAAAAAATTCATCCTTAAATAAAAATGAGAATCATTGACAATATCGCTTTTTGATAGAATTTGAGAGCGCTTACACAGTTATAGATAGCCGCGCCTGAATATATTTTTAATAGCTATAATTCTTACATTACAAGCCCTTGACCATATTATCATTTCGGATAATATGGTCGCCCGATTCATAAAAACACTTACAATCACGTCCGGCGTTATCCAAGGTAAGTGCATCATCATAAGTAAAATATGGAGATACATTGATGTAAAAACGCAGTTGATTTAAAATTCATAAAAATCTAAATATTCTCAATTTGAAAACCGCACGGATTTTTCAAAACAAAAATATCATTTTCTTGCTTAAAATCTATTCCTACAGAGTAAAGGTTTTTATTTTGGATCGGAATTATTCATCTAACTCGTTAAGTATATCTGCTAAATCCCTTGCTCCATGAAATACTCTTAAAATCTCAACAGTAGTATCTTGGATACGATAGAAAATTAGATAATCCTTAAAATCTTTGATGCGCCATTGTCTAATTTCACAAGAAACACGCGGAAAGCGGGAAGCCCAACGTCTATGACCTTCGGTCACGCTTCGCTATCAGACTTGGGAGGAAAGCGACACGGGTGGTTTTAACCACCGTAGTCTTTTAATTATTATCCGTGGTGCGGGTCTTCAATGTATTTCTTAATTACTTCGCTGCAAACATTACCCGCAGTGCTAATAAAATAGCTATTTGTCCATAATGATGGGAGTTTCTTTAAGTCTGGAAACTCCTTTCTCAGTATATAACTAGACCTACCTTTAAAAGCCTTAACCACAAGATGAGGAGTATCAGTTGGTTTAACGCTGACAAATAAATGTATATGGTCTGGCGCTGCTTCCAAGGCTAGAATGTCCCAACCTTTCTCTATAGCTAATTCTGCAAAAACTTGTCTTAATCTTGTCGCTATGTCTCCAACTAAAACACGTTTTCTTCTTTTGGGTATCCAAACAAAATGGTAATTAACTAAGAATTTAACGTGGTTGTGAGTTTTGTACTCGTTAACAGTTAACATAATATTTTGTTTTTTGTTTAGTACCTATTGACAAATATTATTCTAGTCGATTAATATATCAAAGTCAACAAAACACGGGATGTCGTATGTGTCTAAAATCAAGAAAAAAATCGGAATACAGCAAATTTTGTTGCATTTAGATAAAGACACTGAATCGTTGTTAGAGTACCTCTGTCAACAATCTGGGAAGCTTTATAACTGCGGTATTTATTATGCTCGTCAAATTTTCTTTAAAACTGGAAAACTGCTAACAGGCAAGTTTGACTTAGACTTTGAACCAACAGTTTCAAAAACATTGTTAGCTCAGTCAATGCCATCAACCCCGATGCAACAAACTTTAAGGTCTGTAACTGAGGCTTTTAAGTCTTATAAAAGTTTAAGAGACTCCCGTTTGAAAGGTCAGTTGCACTTTAAGCCAAAACCGCCAAATTATTTAAAAGGTTCAAAACTATTCAAAGTCGCATATCCTAATTCTGGAGGTCAAAAACCCAAATTAATTGATGGTAGTTTAAGATTTTCTCTGGGATTAACTGTTAAACGATGGTTTGGCGTTAAAGAATTCTTTTTACCAATGCCAACAAACATTGATTTTAGCAAAGTTAAAGAATTTACCATTCTTCCTAAAAATGGTGCCTTTTACCTAGAGTTATCTTACGAAGTAGAAGCGGATATTGCAAAACTAGATTTTAGTCAAGCTTTATCGATAGACCTTGGAACAGCGGACAATTTAGCAGCTTGCGTTGATACTTTAGGCAATTCCTTACTAGTTGATGCTCGTGCAATGAAGGCAATGAATCAATTATGGAATAAAAAAGTTGCAACTAGAAAAGCTGGGAAAACCGAGAATTATTGGGATAAATGGTTAGATAAGGTAACTCGCAAGCGTAACCATCAGATGAGAGATGGTATTAATAAAGCCGCTAAATTAATAATTAACCATTGTTTAAAATACGGTATTGGTAATTTAGTTGTTGGTTGGAACGAAGGGTTCGTGCGATTCGTTGCTTAGTGAATCACGGTATAAAGTCCGTACATAATTAAGCCAACCGTAATTAAAACGACGGTTGAACTCTCAGAAGGATAGAGGTGCAAGTCCTCTCCGCAAGATTCATGCGTGACTCCTTATCTGCCCACACTGAGTAAGCTCAATTCTTACAGGGTGAAGCTGGGAACAGGACGCAATCAGACATCTGTTATGAGATGACACTGGCGTTAACAGGGAGTTCTTATGGTGAAACTGAGCCTAGAAAAGTGACCTATCGTTAAGCAGGGCATAACTAAAAACCCCTGACTTCACCAAAGCTAAAACCCACAGCATCTTGAAGCCAATAGCTGTTTGAATCCAGGGTTTTTGGTGGTCAAATTGGCTACACCTAACAGAACAAAACAATCATCTGAGGGAACGAATAAAAACGATTTTGAGAGTCTAGGGAAAGTCGAATCTCTAGTAGGCGAGATGAGACGCGGAACTCTCTCAAGTCGGGTAGGATGCGGCGTAATTGCTGCAAGGTATTCAGACAGCACTTAATGGAGAAGAGTATGATTAGGCACAGTCACGAGGCTAGTGAATCTTGGAAGAAGTTACCCTGGAAGAAATTCCGTCGTAACCTTTTCAACCTACAACGGAGAGTGTTCAAAGCGGTTCAGGCAGGAAACAAGCGGAAAGCGCGGTTTTTGCAGAAACTTATTCTGAAATCCAAGGCGGCTAGATTCTTGGCAATTCGTCAAGTTACACAGCTAAATGCTGGGAAGAAAACAGCAGGTATGGATGGTGTCAAAGCCCTCGACTTTGCAGGACGCTTCGACCTCGAAGCCCTACTCAAAGAGTCGGCAGGTAATTGGTATCATCAAGGACTACGGGAAATCCCAATCCCTAAAAAGGACGGGACAACCAGAATGCTAAAAATCCCTACTATCGCAGATAGGTGCTGGCAATGCCTCGCCAAATATGCCTTAGAACCAGCACACGAAGCAACTTTCCATGCACACAGCTATGGTTTTAGAGTGGGACGCTCGGCACATGATGCCCAAAGACTTCTTTATAATAACCTTCGCTCAAGCTGCAACGGAATAGATAAAAGAGTTATCGAGCTTGACATCGAAAAATGCTTCGATAGAATATCTCACACCACTATCATGGATAACTTGATTGCCTCAAAAGGCATAAAACAAAGTATCTTCCGATGCCTAAAAGCCGGGGTTAACCCTGACTTTCCCGAACAAGGAACTCCCCAAGGTGGAGTGGTGAGTCCACTTTTAGCTAACATCGCTCTTAATGGTATTGAAAACATCCACAGACACCACAGTGTTCGTGGAGCCAAAATCAAACACACTACAAAGTCTAAAGATATTACTGAACCATCAATTCGCTACGCGGACGACATGGTAATAATACTTAGACCAGAAGACGATGAAATCAGAATACTTGCCGATATTGACAACTTCTTAGCAGCACGAGGAATGAAAGTAAGTGCGAAAAAAACCAAGATAACCGCCGCGACAGATGGATTCGACTTTCTAGGCTGGCATTTCAAAGTGCAAAGCAACGGAAAATTTAAAAGCACTCCCTCAGTGGATAACTATAAAAAGTTCCGACAGAAAGTAAAGAACATCGTTAACTGCCCGAATTATGGTTCTAAGGTAAAAGCCGAAAAGCTCGCACCAATAGTAAGGGGCTGGAGAAATTACCACAAGTTCTGCAAGATGGATGGGTCAAGGTTCTCACTTTGGCACACCAGAAATAGAACATGGAAAGTTTTCAACAAGGAAACAAAGCTAACGAAAGAATCTACCACTCAGTTGATAGGAAAAGCGTTCCCTAAAGTTTCCTACTCCGAAAATACTCACGTCATGGTTAAAGGAAATAAATCACCCTACGACGGCGACCTAACGTATTGGAGCGAACGTAACAGTAAGCTCTACAACGGAGAAACCTCTAAAACTCTCAAAAAGCAAAACCATACATGTGGACACTGTGGACTAAAGTGTACAAGTGAAGAACGAGTTCACCTACATCATATAGACGGGAACCACAACAATTGGAAAGCTAAAAACCTAGTTGTTGTTCACAAATCCTGTCACGACTACATTCACATGGGCAAAAGGGTAAAACCCTAAGAATATCGGGAGCCGGATGCACCTAAAGGCGCACGTCCGGTTCTAACAGAGAGGGGCGGGAAATAATATTCCCCCTCGACTCTACCAAATCTAACTCCAATATGGGTAGGTTAAACAATCAAAAGTTTGTTCAAATGCCGTTAGGAAAACTAAAAGATAGATTAAAGCATCTCTGTGATTTGCACGCAATTAGATTTCAAGAAACCGAAGAATCTTACACGTCAAAAGCATCTTTCTTAGATGGAGACTCCCTACCCATTTACGGTCAAAAACCGGAAGGGTGGAAAGCATCAGGTAAGCGCGTTGAACGTGGATTGTATAGGTCTGCAAATGGATCAATTGTTAATGCTGACCTGAATGGTGCGGCTAACATCCTAAAAAAAGTAGCCAGCAATCTAAGCATAGACTTAGGCTTACTGGGTAGACGGTCTTTGACGACCGTAGCGAGAGTTAGACTTTGGGTGTTACCTAAGTTTACTCTGTCCGCAGAATCTCAGTGGCTTTAGCCCTGAGAGTGTCAA
>JBHJOU010000951.1:0-10297 GCA_050329355.1 Rivularia sp. (in: cyanobacteria) | reverse complement strand
ATTCGCAATTCAAAAAGCACTATCAATGTTTAAATCTTGTATGTATATTGATTCTGATGTGCGAATTTGCGCTCCTATACCCCAGCAAGAATGGCTTCCCGGAATCACAGCTAGAAGTTGTACCAGCATGATTAAACATTTTCAAGAAAGAATCCATAAAACTAATCCACCATCTGTAACTGCGGTGAAGAAGTTTGAATTTTTCAAAAAAATGGCTGATAAATTGAGTGTTGATATCGAAACTGAAAAAGTGACATGGATAAATGAGTTTTTATTTGTTGTAACTAGAGATTCCGGAAAAGAACAAGAGTTTCTGAAAAACTGGGAAAAAATTGCTCTTTATGCTGAAGTAAATGGACTTCATAAACATCCCGCTTATGCAATGGGGTTAGCAGCAACTAAAGTTAATTTTGAAGTCAGACATGATGTCATGGAAGGGGTTGAATTTTTCGATGATAGAGTCGAAAAAATTAGGATTTCCAAAGGACAAGCGAGTTTAAAGGATAAGTTTGAATATTTTGAAGCTCAGAATCAAATCGAAAATCCTGGTCATTCTGTTTTTAAAAAGATACTCAACAAGGTGAATAAGTCTGCGGAATATTCATATCATTTAATACGTCTTAAAGCTACTGCGGTATTGAGCGATTATAATTTTTATTATCGATAATCTTTAATCTTTTTTATTTCTGTTTAATACCCTCTTGTGTCACTTTCCGATTTTTCCTTTAAAAAAGTAACTCGATCACAGTAATAAAAGCGGGATCATATATTTGTAGTGGGAGCGTCTCGCTCCCTATTCTCAGCAAATTACCTAGAAATTTACGCTTCCTCTTCAACGTGAAACGACCCGGAGCGGATAAAGCATTACTCTACTCCTCATAATAACAGATCAAGGTTTTTGCCGAATTTACAAACATCCTCTTGAATCTGCATTCAATAGCAAAGATTAATTTTTGTAAATATACTTGTTAATAAAAAATATTATCAATAAACTAAGCATTAAGTCAAAAGACAAAAATGTAGTAGCGTTAATGAGAAGTCCGTTAACAAGCTGTGTTGGCTAACTACAGTGGTTTAGCTGTAGCGCTTGTCTGAACCGTAAAGATTGTGGTCTTTAATTTAGCTGCTTCGAGCAAATACAAGCAGTGAATTAAAGTCAGATTACTGAGTAAGTATAGCAACAAGGAGAAAGCGTTAAACAATGCAAACTTACGATAATCCCAAAGTTAAATATGATTGGTGGGCTGGTAATGCACGCTTCGCCAAATTATCAGGTTTATTTATCGGCGCTCATGCAGCGCAAGCAGCTTTAATTACTTTGTGGGCTGGTTCATTCACTCTATTTGAACTATCTCGATATAGCCCTGATATCCCCATGGGTGAACAAGGATTGATTCTATTACCTCATTTAGCGACTTTGGGTTTTGGTGTCGGAGATGGTGGAATTGTAGTTGATACATATGCTTATTTTGCGATTGGAGCGATACATTTAATCTCATCTGCTGTCTTAGGTGCAGGTGCGCTGTTCCATACCTTCAAAGGTCCAAGAAACTTGAAAGATGCGACTGGACAAGCTCGTAAGTTTCACTTTGAATGGGATGATCCCAAACAACTGGGGATTATTTTAGGACATCACTTATTGTTCTTAGGAGCCGGAGCCTTGTTATTGGTAGCTAAGGCAATGTATTTTGGTGGACTCTATGATGCTGCATCTGAGACTGTCCGCACAGTGACAAATCCGACTCTTAACCCACTAGTTATATATGGTTATCAGACTCATTTTGCAAGTGTGGATAATCTCGAAGATTTAGTAGGAGGACATATTTATGTCGGCGTAATGTTGATTGGGGGCGGAGTGTGGCATATTATTCAGGAACCATTACCTTGGGCGAAGAGGTTATTAATCTTCTCTGGTGAAGCAATTCTTTCTTACTCTTTGGGAGGAATAGCCTTAGCTGGATTTGTTGCATCTTACTACTGTGCCGTTAATACCTTGGCTTATCCTGTTGAGTTTTACGGACCAGTTTTAGAGCTAAAGTTTGGCATTTGTCCTTATTTCGCTGATACGGTAGATTTACCACTAGGCGCTCATACAGCTAGAGCATGGTTAGCAAACACTCATTTCTTCCTGGCTTTCTTCTTTTTGCAAGGACATCTTTGGCACGCGCTACGAGCTATTGGTGTTGACTTCAAACAGTTTGGTAGGGCATTGGATTCTGTAGCTAGTGCTGGTAGCCAGTCTTAATTTTCTAGAGACGTTGTTCTATACAGCGTCTCTAAATTTCTAAATTGAAATTTTGCAAAAGGTAAAGATTATGGCTGTCTCAACAGATAAAACTTTCGCATCAGGTACAGATTCACCGTGGTTAATCGGTAATGCTCGTTTAACCGATTTGTCTGGTCAATTATTGGGCGCTCATATCGCTCATGCAGGTTTGATTATGTTTTGGGCGGGAAGTATTACCATAATTGAGGTATTACGCTTTGTCCCGGAAGTACCAATGTATCAGCAGGTGATGACTCTATTACCACATCTAGCAACTTTGGGCTGGGGTGTTGGTGCTAATGGTCAAGTGGTAGATACTTATCCCTATTTTGTGATTGGTATTCTGCATTTAATCGCTTCAGCAGTTTTAGGTGCAGGTGGACTTTTTCATGTATTTCGCGGGCCGGCTGTGTTGTATAGTCCTGGTGGAATTGTAGCGAAGTTTCACTATGAATGGAATGACCCCAGACAACTAGGTTTTATTTTGGGCAATCATTTGATTGTTCTGGGTTTCGGAGCATTTCTTTTAGTATTAAAAGCGATGTTTTTTGGGGGAATTTATGATAGTAATATCGGTGAAGTCCGATTCATTAGTAACCCAACTCTTGAGCCAAGTATTATATTTGGTTACTTAGTCGGTTTCAAACATGGCAGTTGGACTCTTTTAGGGATGGCAAGTGTTGACAATTTAGAAGATGTCATCGGCGGTCATATTTGGGTCGGTTTAATGTTGATTTTTGGTGGAGTTTGGCATATTTTAGTACCACCGTTCAGATGGGTAAGGCGAATTTTACCAATTGAAAATGGTGAGGAAATTCTTTCTTATAGTCTACTTGGTTTAGCTTTGATGGCTTTTATTTCTATTCCTTTTGTGGCTTACAATCAACTAGTATTTCCTCGCGAGTTTTATGGTTATGACCGCTTGGGAACAGCTAATGTACAGCTTTTTCTGGGAATTATCGCTTTTTGTGGTTATATTTGGCATTCTTGGCGTTCCCGTCAAATAAACCTTTAATTATCCATAGTTTTTGATTCTTCTGATTTGACAGAGCCTACGTTCCTCAAATGCCTGTAGCTGACAAACTTAATCTGCGGGCATTTTTTTAGGAAATTATCTTGAGGATAAATTATGCTATCTACACTTTTTTGTGCTTTCTGTGCTTGGACAATAGTCATTTTATCTATTGTTAGTTTTTGGTTGATGCTAAGTAAAGGAACAAATCAGTTGAAAAAGCTGCATGATATTCCTTGTTCTGGATGTGATTTTTTTACTAATGACTACCGTTTGAAATGTACGATTCATCCTTGTAAAGCTTGTTCGGAAGAAGCTATTGGTTGCATTGATTTTGAAGCGAAAACTACTAATTGTAATGCTTCTCAAAAAGGTAAACGCAAGTTGTATTAAGTTTATCCGTAGGTAAATAAGTTGACGATACCCTGAACAAAATGAATACCATCAAATTTTCCTTGTCAGCAACTCGTCTACAAACAACTAATATCTTTACAAAACTTCACAAAATAATTGCTAAAAATTTTCAAAATCTTGATATGCTAAAAAAAAAGTTATTGAGATAAATATGCATTAAGTAAGATGTTTGAAAATTATCTTTACCTTTACAGGGTAGGAGGATGTATTTTCGTACAATCGATGAATAACGTTGTATCCTGTGGAGTGGTTGATTTTTCGCTTGATGTTGTATGATCTCAAAGGTGAGTGCATCTAATAATAAATAGTTGCAAAAAGTTGATTTTTCTTAGTTAATTAATTGTCAATAGCGAGTAGTCTCAAAATGTCAAAACCAATTGGTCTTTTTTACGGTACTACAACTGGTAAAACCGAATCTGCGGCAGAAACGATTCGTGATACTTTAGGTGGGGATGTCACCATGCATGACATCGCAGATGCAGAAGCGGGTGATTTTGAACAGTATGAATGTCTGATTATTGGCTGTCCGACTTGGAATATCGGCGAACTTCAAAGTGATTGGGAAGGCTTTTTTGAAGAACTTGACGAGATTGATTTTAGTGGTAAAACGGTTGCTTATTTTGGTACTGGAGACCAAATTGGTTATGGAGATAACTTCCAAGATGCAATGGGGATGTTAGAAGAAAAGATTTCCGAAAGAGGTGGAAAAACCGTTGGTTACACTACAACGGATGGCTATGATTTTAACGAATCTAGAGCTTTGAGAGATGGAAAATTCTGTGGACTCGCGCTTGATGAAGATAATCAATCAGATTTAACCGACGCAAGAATCAAGACTTGGACTGCTCAAGTTAAGTCAGCTTTCGGATTGTAAATTAATAGATATTGCTCACAGAAGTTTTGAGGGGTGGGTATCTAACTCGCCAGGGACTGCAAGTCCCTGTCTAATAACGAAAGTCCTATAAATAGGACTGACGGAGTAGCTCGCAAAATTAATGTGGTGGAGTATTAGGACATAATCCAAAATCCAAAATCTAAAATCTAAAATCGAATGACTCTATCCAATCAAAGATATACCTTTACTGACGTTGACTGGTATCGTGGTAATGCTCGTTTGCTGAATTTATCCGGTAAATTACTGGGCGCTCATGTAGCTCATGCTGGTTTGATAGTCTTTTGGGCTGGTGCAATGACATTATTTGAATTGTCACACTTGAATCCAGCTTTACCAATGTACGAACAAGGGTTAATCTTACTTCCACATTTAGCAAGCCTGGGTTTAGGTGTCGGTAGTGGAGGTGCAGTAAATGATATTGAACCCTATTACCTAATTGGGGTACTGCACTTAATTTCCTCAGCAGTTTTAGGCGCGGGTGGTATATTTCACTCCTTAAAAGGACCAAGTGTACTACCACAAAACTCGACTTTTCCAGGCTTTTTTGGCTACAACTGGAAAGATAAAAATAAGATGACGACTATTTTAGGAATTCATCTGATTCTTTTAGGTGTCGGAGCTTGGTTATTAGTAGCCAAAGCGATGTTATGGGGTGGACTATTCGATCCGAATCTGGGAATCGGTGGAGACGTGCGAGTAATTAGCAATCCCACACTTAACCCATTGAGAATTTTTAGTTATTTATTTCCCGTTCATGGTGCTACAGGTATGGCTGCTGTAGACAACTTAGAAGATGTAGTTGGCGGTCATATTTGGGTTGGTTTAATGTGCATTGGTGGTGGTATTTGGCACATAAGAAGTAAGCCATTTCCCTGGACAGAGAAAGTTTTAGTTTGGTCTGGAGAGGCTTATTTATCCTATAGTTTAGGTGCCATAGCATATATGGGCTTTCTGGCTGCAACCTTTGCCTTTTTCAATGACACCGTTTATCCAGAAGTCTTTTACGGTCCGGCAAGGATGATAGAATCTTCTCCAGATGTAGTATCATCTCGTGGATGGTTGGTGAGTTTTCATATTGTTCTTGCAACTCTACTTCTCTGCGGACATATATGGCACGCTAGCCGCGCTCGTTTAACTGAAGCCGGATTTGACTTTAAAAACAACGATATGGTTAATCCTCCAAGGATTGCTAGTTAAGTTGCTGCAAAAAGCTTGTTGGCATATTCTTTTGTTCGTAGTCAGGGATAAATCCCTGACTGATGGCGAATGCCCGTCGCCATCAGTCAGGAAAATTCACCTTTTATTGTGACAGTTACGTAAGTCCTGAAGAACCGTTCTTCTATCATGTAATAGTAAAAATAACAATATCCTATAGTAATATTGTCAAGTATAAAATAGTATATTAATCTAAGAAAAAGTCAAATATTAAGAAAAAATGAACTTATTCAGTTGTTGTGTTTACGCAAAAAACTAAGAGTTTAGATAAATATCAAATGACTCAACTGTAAATTAATAATTAGGCAAAGAAATTAGTTAATTTACACTTTTTCCAAAAGATTCTCCGCCGTCAAATAAAAAACAAATTAGGACTTAAAAGATAAACTTTTATGTTAGATTGTATTGTTATTGGAGCCGGTCCTGGAGGTATAGTTTGTACCAAAGAGTTAACTGAACAAGGTCTGAGCGGCATTGTTTGCTTAGAACAAGCATCTGATATAGGTGGTGTTTTTGCCAATACTTACGATAATTTGGTACTGACTTCCTCCGCCACTATGAGTATGTTTTCAGATTTCTGGATTGGTGATGGAAAGCAGCATACATTCTGGACTAAGAAGGAAGCAGTTGAGTATTGGAAGAATTATGCAAAACATTTTGGCGTTCTCGAACATATTCGGTTTAACTCCAAAGTAATAGCTGCAATTCCCGATGCTAATGGAAATTGGCAAATTCAGTTAGAATCTGGAAATACTTTGTTCTCCAAACGAATTGCGATCGCAATTGGGAATAATTCTATTCCTAACTACCCAGTATGGAAAGACTTGTTAACCGATGTTGAATGCTCTCATTCCAAAGAATATCGTAACGCTGATAAATTTGCAGGCAAAAATGTATTAGCTGTTGGAGGAGGAGAATCTGGTTCAGACGTGGCTTTAGAAATATCTCGCGTAGCTAATAAATGCTGGGTGAGCCTTCGTAATACGACAGGGTGGATAGTACCTCGGCGAAGAGGGGTACACGCTGCCGATATTTCTACTCACAGAGGTATATGGGGTCTTCCTCGCAACTATGGAGTAGCTTTAAGCAAATTTGTATATCGATTAGAATTAAGTCGAAAAGACCCAATTTTCGATAAGGTAGCCGAACTGAATAAAAAAGTAAAAGCTAAAAACGGTATATGGGGAATTTTCGGGACTAAAACACTTTCGCTCCCCAAAGCTATTGTAAATCATGGGTGCAAAGTTGTTGGTGAAATAACAAAGGTAGAAGATGGAGGAAAAACCTTACATACAGCAGACGGAGAAACTCTACATAATATAGATGCTGTCGTATTTTCTACTGGTTACAAAAATTATGTATCTTTTCTTCCAACAGAACTTAGAGAAACTGATCCTCGTAGTCTTTACAAACATATGTTTCATCCGAAGTATAAAGACACGATAGTTTGGATTGGCTCGGCACGTCCTGGCTTTGGCAGTCAATTTCCAATTATGGAAATGCAATCGCGGTTTTTTGCGTTGATATGCATAGGAGAACGAAATCTTCCAATTCCAGCTGAAATGGAGAGAGTCTCATCTATAGATAGAGCTGTTTATTTGGAACAATTTGAGCATAATGCTTTTAGAGTAAGAAGCTTAGTAGATTATCATCGTTACATGGATGACATTGCTGAGTTAATTGGATGTAAACCTCCATTGTGGAAGTTCTTTTTATTACACCCTCGCATCTGGCTTCGCATAGTATACGGTGCTACCCAAGCTACTCAGTTTCGCTTGCAAGGTCCTGGTAGCAAAGAATCTCTGGCTAAAGATTTATTAATGAAATTACCCGTGAGCACATTTAATCATATCGTCAAGGCAGGTCTAAAAGGACGTTTGATATATGCACTCAAAGCTTTTATGCCAAATTTGGGTTTTATTAATTCAAAAAAATCTCAGATTTCTTTATCTTCAAAAGTAGCTTCCAAAGTTTCATCCACCTAATTGTGATCATTCCTTTGATTTTTTTTCAACCAATAATAAACACAAAACTTAGATTGAAAAAAGCTCAAAGTTATCACTAGTATTAATTGCCATTAAAAGTCTAAACCTCAATTATCTGAAAAATTGAACTGAATTTGCTTTAAAGTACATAGCTAAATGCCCTTTTTGCTCAGATTAAAAATTGTTTGATATTTTAATGTTTACAATTTTTGGAAATATTGGGTTAGTCATGCAATGTACTTTTAATTAAATTCAGTAATCTTAGTAGTATGTTATCTACAAGATTAATTTATTGTGATAACAAAAAATTAACCCACAAAGCAGTCTAAGGAAATTTGTAAATGCCTATTAATTATACGCAATCAGTTGTAAATTTTGAAAAAGATAAAATCAAAAAAATTGATTTAAAAACTTCTATTAATCATGGAAAAAGTTACAATTTAAGTACTTTTCAAAAGATTTTATTAGCAGCTAATGGTACGGTTACAGCAGCATTAGAAGCTTACTTATCCGAACCAATCAAAGTAGTTAAACTTTCAGAAACCCTAGCTAATATAAACCTTGATTTTTTAAACATTCAATTAGACAAAGAGCAAGTTATTGTAAGAAAAGTACTACTTCAAGGAAAATATAGCGGTCGCAATTTTATATATGCTAGTTCTTTTATCTTAGTTGATAATTTAGATAAAGAATTTAGTGACGAGCTTTTAAATACTAATAAAACAATAGGTGAACTATGGGTTGAACGAAAAGTAGAAACTTACAAAGAAATTATAGATTATGGTAAACATTCAGCTAATGAATTATCAAATTATTTTTCTATTGAACCTGACGAGAATCTGATTTTTCGTACCTATTATGTAACTTCTCAAAGAAAAATTATCATGATAATTACTGAAAAGTTTCCTCAGACTTTCTTTAAGGAACAAGTTCTATAAACCTAAAATATAAATCCTAGAAATCAAACGATTTACTTTGGTTTAGCTAAGCACTTGTTTCTCTAAAATGTTCAACACAACGCATTTATCAACTTTAATTATCTATATTGGAGGTCAAAAATAATGGACGAACTAATTTTGGAAGAAAAGCAAAATATTGATACTTCTTCTGCTTGGGAATCTTATTGGAATAAAACTTACAAATTGTCAAATCCTATTTTTTGGGATTGTACTCCTCAATCAGCAGTAGGCAAAGATTTGTCTCGTTTTAAAAATATTATGGATTCTCAATTACCTTTAATTGATTTTGCTTGCGGAAATGGTACGCAAACCCATTTTCTAGCCAATCATTTTACAAAGGTAATTGGAGTTGATGTTTCTAAAAGTGCTTTAGAAATGGCTAAGACACAACATAATGCTCCTAACATAGAGTACCATCTACTTGATGGTCTCAAGCCTGAGCAAGCAGAGGCACTTCATTCTCAAATTGGTGATGCCAATATCTACATGAGAGCAGGTTTTCACCATATTCCAGTAGAAAAGCGTTCTGAGTTTGCTAAATCTCTGCAAATACTACTTGGAAACAAGGGTATTATATATCTTATTGAATTAGATACAAACGCAATCAATTATTTTAATTCTATAAGAGAAAAATACGGAAAGTTTCCTGAAGAAATGACAATTGTAATAGAACATGGGATAAAACCTGGTACTATTTCACGAGAAGACATCGTAAATTTTTTCCCTGAATTTGAAATATTAAAATCTGGAGAAGATTTTCTTGATATTGCTTTTCCACTTCCAGATGGAAGTTACCCCAAACTACCTACGCTTTATGCAATTATGAAGCATAAATAATTTTATGTTAGTTAATTAGAATATAAACGTTCATACAAAGACGTATCTTATTAGATTTTGCTGCGTTGCTCAATCCGGCTATGAATTGAGATTTAGAGACGTTACACTGTAACGTCTCTACAGAGGTTTCGGTTATTTATAAAATTTGATATGACCTTGCGGTCACGCTCCACTAACATACTTATGAAGGGGTAAGACGATCGCAAACCGCAAATCCCCATTCATCAGGTTTCTTCGAGAAAATACTCCTCATCAACCAAAATCGTCATAGAAACCTGACTTCTCACCCCAACCAGAAAATCCGCTTTAACTAATAATTTGGCATACTAGGTACTGAAGAACCAGAATATAAATATCTGGAAAACTAGGCTGAATAAATTTTATAATTAATAATTGATAAAATAGCTATATGAATAAAATAGATTATCTACGTATCAGTCTCATAGACCGCTGTAACTTTCGTTGTCATTATTGTGTACCAGAAGGCGCAGAACTTGATTATATTTTACAACAGGAATTATTGAGTTACGAAGAGTTATTAACTTTACTCAAAGAAGTTTTTATTCCGTTAGGATTTACTAAATTTCGTTTGACTGGAGGGGAACCATTATTACGTCCGGGGATAGTTGATTTTGTGAGAGAAATTGCAGCATTACCTCAATGTGATGATTTAGCAATGACAACTAATGGTTTTTTGTTAAAAAAGCTAGCAAA
>JBHJOU010000609.1:0-4254 GCA_050329355.1 Rivularia sp. (in: cyanobacteria) | reverse complement strand
GATGGAGTAGCAGAATTCGGTTATTTGCTGTATGATGCTCCCGAAGGAATGTCAGTTGATGAAAATGGTTTAATTACTTGGGTACCTACTACAGAAAGTTTAGTTAATTCTCAAGTTACTTTATACGTCTTCGATAAACGCGGTGGTTATACAAAACAAGAATTTACTATCAACGTCATCGGTGGTAATAATAAACCTGTATTTAACAACATTACCACAATTAGTGGTGCTGGAGTAACTACACAAGATTCCTCCTTTGCTATCTCTGCAAAAGAAGCACAACCCCTACAACTACAAATATTTGCAACAGATACAGATAACGATAAACTCACATACTGGGTTGATAACCTTCCCGGTGGTGCTGTATTTGATGCTAAAAATGGTATTTTAACTTGGACTCCAGGTTACAGCAGTGCGGGTACTTTGCCAAACGTCAAGTTTACAGTTACTGACGGTAAGGAACGAATCACTCAAACTGCTACTTTCTTAGTAGCACCAACAAATCAACTCCCTGAGCTAAAAACAATTCCTTCAAAGTTTATCAGAGAAGGAGAAAGCGTCCGCATACAATTAAAAGCAACCGACGCAGAAGGTGATAATCTTACCTATAGCAGCAAATTACTTCCTGGTGGTTCCAAATTAGATCCAACTACGGGATTGTTTGAATGGACACCCGGATTCTTCCAAGCAGGAAACTTTGAAATTCCATTCACGGTTAGCGACGGTAATAATATTGTTACTCAAACAGCCTTAATTACTGTTTTCAACGCTAATGCTGCTCCCGTATTTGATAATTTAGGTCAATGGTATATTCAAGAAGGAGAGCAATTACGTTTCAATGCATTTGCATTTGATGCTGATAATCCAGATTTTGTACTGCAAGAAAGGAATGCGGATGGTGTATTAACTATCTTAGAAGGTAGTGAAGCGACAGTTAATTATACAGTTGGAAATCTTCCCCCTGGTGCGATATTTGATGGGGAAACTGCTACATTTACTTGGACACCAGATTACAACACTGCAAACAATTACGATGTCACCTTTAGTGCAATAGATGATGGAGACGGTACTGGATTCAACGCTACGACAACTGTTAGTGTACCCATCACCGTTTATAATACCAATCGCGCACCCTCCATTATTGACTTTGAAAACATATCGGTAAATAAAGGGGAAACTACAGAAATTATCATTACAGCAACCGATGCAGAAAATGATAATTTACGCTTAAGTTTAGTAAGAGAAAGGGAAGCTGGATTTTCCATTCCAGAATTTATCAACTTTGTCGATAACGGGGATGGTACAGCTACATTAACCGTTTCCCCCACGAATAAAGATATTAGCGATAGTTACAGCTTTACCTTAATAGTAGAAGAAATCCGCAGCGACGAAGAAACCCCGCTTTATACAGAAAAAACCTTTAATATCACTGTTGGAGGAACAAACGACGCACCACAAATTAAATATATCGGTGATAAAGTAGCGGTTGTTGGGGAAGCTTTGAAATTCGATTTAATTGTTAAAGATAACAACCAAGATAATTTAACCTTTGATATTCAAGGAATACCCACGGGTGCTACTTTTACTCCCAAAACCCAATACGGTAGAGCAACCTTTGAATGGATTCCGACAACGGATAATGTAGATGTAACCTATCCCGTCACCATTCAAGTTACCGATAGCGGAAATGGTAATATCAATGAAATATTCAGCGACACTCAAACATTTAATATAGTTGTTCGTAATAATAATACCGCTCCGCAATTAACCGCAATTCCCAACTTAACCCTTAAAGAAGCAGAAACTTTAGAATTACAGCTACAAGCAACAGATTCCGACGGTGATAAACTTACATATACCGCTACAAATCTTCCGCAAAACGCTGAGTTAAATCCAGAAACGGGTTTAATTAAATGGACACCAAATTACACTCAAGCTGGAACTTACGATAACATTACCATCACCGCTACCGATGGAAATAAACAAAGCACTCAAACATTTTCAATTGTTGTAGAAAATACCAACCGCTCCCCTGTAATTATTCCTCTCCCCACTCAAGTTGGTGATGAGAATTCATTCTTACGATTTAAAGTTAATGCTGTTGACTATGACGTTGAAGGAGTTATTTATTCAACTTCCGATTTACCTTCGGGAGCTAGCTTTGATAACCGTACCGGAGACTTCATCTGGAAACCAACTTTTGAACAAAGCGGACAATATAAGTTTACCTTTGAAGCAACTGATGCACTTGGAGAAGTTGGGAAACGAGATGTTAATGTTCTGATTTCCAATACCAACCGCAATCCACTTCTTAAAGTATCTAACCGTGCTTTAGCATTAGGAGAAAATCTCTCCTTTATCCTGGATGGTTCTGACCCGGATAGTAATACACAGTTGACTTACACTGCGGATATTTTACCAGAAGGCGCGACCTTAAATACACAAACTGGGGAATTCAACTGGACACCGAATCCGGGACAAGTTGATAATTACAGCATCAATTTCTCTGTTAGTGATGGACAAAGTACCGTTACAGAAAATGCATTAATTAAAGTTGCTCTTACAGCTACGAATCCCACCGTAAATCTCGATTTAACACCGAGTTTCCCGGTTATCCCCAATCAAAGTGTTACTATTACGGCTAAAAGTGATAGTTTTGCTTCGATTGCGAATATTACCGCTAAAGTTAATGGGGAAGCGGTAACAATTGATAAGTTTGGCAGATTTAAGTTTACTCCCACATCTCCTGGTAAAGTTGAAGTAGAAGCAGTTGCGACTGATGCGGATGGTAGAGTTGGTAGAAGCTCCACGGTAATTAAGGTACGCAATCCTCTCGATAACGATGCTCCGATTGTTAAATTAGCTCCTGCTATTAATGCGAATTTTATCAGTAATATTACTAATATTGTTGGTCAGGTATCTGACGTTAATCTTGATAATTGGTTGCTGGAAATAGCCTATCTCGGAGAAACTGAATTTACTGAAATAGCTAGCGGTGAGGGAATCGTTGATAATAATATCCTCGCCCAAATTGACCCCAATAAACTAAATAATGGTTTCCATCAATTACGATTAACTGCAACTGATATCAGTGGACGTACAAGTAGTACAGAAACCGTTGTCGAAGTTAATAGTACTGCAAAAACCGCTTATACCCGCACCGAAACCGATTTAACTTATAACTTCTCCTCACTCCCCCTCAATCTCACTCGTACCTACAACTCTTTAGATAACACCTGGAGATTCAGCACCGATACTGATATTCAAACCAATGTACCGCTTACAGGTAGAGAAGCTTTAGGAGTATACGAACCTTACCGTGTGGGAACGAGATTGTACCTCACCACACCTACTGGGGAGCGTGTCGGATTTACCTTTACTCCGCTTCTTCAGCAAATCCCTGGTTTAACTTATTACACCCCCGCTTGGGTTGCGGATGCTGGTGTTAACTATACCTTGGATTCGGTTGATGCTAAGTTAACTCTAGCTGGGAATCGCTTGTATAAGTTAAATACTGGGATAGCTTATAACCCAGAGAGTGGGGATTTTGATGGAGCCGAATTTACGCTTAGTGCTGCTGATGGTACAAAATATTTAATTGATAGCGATAAAGGGATTACGGAGCAGATTGCAGCGAATGGAATTAGTTTAGTTTACAGCGATAGCGGGATTACCAGTTCTACTGGGGAAACGGTGCAGTTTGTCAACTCGGAGCAGGGTTTCTTAAAACAAGTTATTGCTCCTGATGGTACAAAGGTTATTTATAGCTACGAAGATGGGAATTTAGTTGCTGCTAGGAATTTATCTACAGGGAATGTACAACGTTATGGTTACAATGATTCGGGACTAAATATTGCAACTAGTAATGATGGAACTGGTAAAACCATTACTTATGACAATACACCGCAAGAATTCTCACTCCAAAGCGATTTAGGTGGTGTTGTAGGGTGGAATGGTTCTACGATTAACGGTAATTTAACAAACGGGATTGACAGATATACTTTTGGTTTGCGAGATGGTGAAATAGAATCTACTGCTACAGGTATTGTACTTGTTGGTGTAGAAACTCAAGGAATTACTACTATTAATGGTTTAAATCCACTCGTTACTTCTTCTGGATATGGGTTATACGCAATTGATAAAGCTGGGTTGAATTTACTTGAAGTTGCTGGTGATGGGGGATATGACTTAAAGCTGAATATTGCTGGGGATGTAAATAATGATGGTAACGTTGATGGGGTTGATAGCGGGTTG
>JBHJOU010000060.1:0-3789 GCA_050329355.1 Rivularia sp. (in: cyanobacteria) | reverse complement strand
ACTACTACTAGATTTTTTGAATAAAACTATAGATGCTCAAGTGCGAACCATGGTAAATTCTCTTTCATCAGCAGAAACTCGATTGCTAGCATCTGTACCATCTGTAGTCCGACAATGGTTACATTCCTTGACTAGTAATAAAAACTCAATTAGTGCAGATACCCCGGAAGTTGAAAGGTTAGAAGCAGCGCTGAATGCTTGGACAATGCCTTTACAAAACCAACTTGGACAAAGAAGCTTGTTTCGTACTTGCTTTGTATTACGGACTCCAGAAGCAGGGGAAACTGAGTGGTTGTTGGAATATTATTTACAAGCGATTGATGATCAAGAATTTTTATTAGATGCACAAACAATTTGGAATCATCCACTTGAAAGGTTAGTTTATCAAAATCGGATTATTGACAAGCCCCAAGAAACATTTTTACGAGGTTTAGGTTTAGCTTCGCGGCTTTATCCAATTATTACACCCAGTTTAGATACAGCATTACCTCAATTTTGTCGTCTTGAACCGATGCAAGCATATGATTTTATTAAGTCGGTAACTTGGCGGCTTGAAGATAATGGTTTGGGTGTAGTATTACCTGCAAGTTTAGCAAATCGTGATGGCTGGGCGAATCGTTTAGGTTTAAAAGTCAGCGCTCAAACACCGAAAAAAGCCGAACGTTTGGGTTTACAAAGTTTGCTTAATTTCCAATGGGAATTAGCAATCGGGGGACAAACTCTTTCTAAACAGCAGTTTGACAAACTTGTAGCCTTAAACAGTCCCTTAGTAGAAATTAACGGTGAGTGGGTAGAATTGCGTCCCCAAGATATCAAAACAGCACAGACATTCTTTGCTGACAGAAAAGATAAAATGGCACTGTCCTTAGAAGATGCACTGCGATTGGGTTCCGGAGATACCCAGACTATTGAAAAATTACCTGTAGTCAGCTTTGAAGCATCTGGAGCGTTGCAGGAATTAATTACAAATCTCACAGATAACCAAGAGATAGAATCGCTACCGACACCTACGAATTTTCGCGGTGAATTGCGACCATATCAACGACGGGGAATGTCTTGGCTGTCATTTTTGGAACGTTGGGGTTTAGGTGCTTGTTTAGCCGATGATATGGGTTTGGGGAAAACCATCCAATTCATCGCTTTTCTACTGCACTTACAAGAACAATCAGCCTTAGAAAAGCCAGTATTATTAGTTTGTCCGACTTCGGTATTAGGAAACTGGGAACGAGAAGTCAAAAAATTTGCTCCAAACCTTCAAGTTTTACAATATCACGGCGATAAACGTCCTAAAGGCAAGGCATTTCAAAATGCTGTCAAAAACACAAATATCGTAATTACCAGCTACTCATTAGTTCATCGCGATTTAAAGTCATTACAAGATGTACCTTGGCAGATAATTGCTTTAGATGAAGCTCAAAACATTAAGAATCCAGAAGCAAAACAGTCGCAAGCAGTACGACAGTTAGAACCGGAATTTCGGATTGCTTTAACGGGTACACCAGTAGAAAATAGACTACAGGAATTGTGGTCAATCATGGATTTTTTAAATCCCGGATATTTAGGAAATCGACAATTTTTTCAGCGAAGATTTGCCATGCCAATTGAAAAATATGGTGATACTTCTTCCTTATCACAATTGCGTTCCTTAGTCCAACCTTTTATTCTACGTCGTTTAAAAACAGACCGGGATATCATTCAAGATTTACCAGAAAAACAAGAAATAACTGTTTTTTGTGGTTTAACTCCAGAACAAGCAAAGCTATATCAACAAGTAGTAGAAGATTCCTTAAGCCAAATTGATGATGCGGAAGGATTGCAACGTCGAGGAATGATTTTAGGTTTACTTGTGAAGTTGAAACAAATTTGTAATCATCCAGCCCAATACTTGAAAAAAGATAAATTAGAACACCATGATTCTGCAAAACTCCAGCGTCTTGAAGAGATGTTAGAAGAAGTAATATTAAATGGCGATCGCGCTTTAATTTTCACTCAGTTTGCAGAGTGGGGTAAGTTGCTAAAACCTTATCTAGAAAAGCATTTTAACCGAGAAACATTATTTTTATATGGTAGTACAAGCAAAAAACAACGCGATGAAATGGTAGACCGTTTTCAACAAGATCCACAAGGACCTCAATTAATGATTCTTTCCTTAAAAGCAGGTGGTGTCGGCTTAAATTTAACCCGTGCAAATCATGTATTTCACTTCGATAGATGGTGGAATCCCGCAGTAGAAAATCAAGCTACAGACAGGGTATTTCGTATCGGTCAAACAAAAAATGTACAGGTGCATAAATTTGTTTGTACTGGTACTTTAGAAGAAAAAATTCACGACATGATTGAAAGTAAGAAACAATTAGCAGAACAAGTTGTAGGTGCAGGTGAAGAATGGTTAACTGAAATGGATACCGATCAACTCCGCAATTTATTAATACTTGACCGCGATGCAGTGATTGAGGAAGATAGTTGACAACTGATAACTGATCAGGACTTACGATATTGTCACAAATGATTGATGGTACGTGACGCTACAAACCTTATTGCTACGTTCAAATTAACTCTAAACTACACACCCGTTGCAAAAAAATGTGCCAGTTGCGTAAGTCCTACTGATAACTGATAACTGATAACTGATAACTGATAACTGATAACTGATCATGCAAGCAAATTACGATTTCCAAGCCTCAAGAGAATGGTGGTCTCAAAAATGGTTAGAATTATTAGATTCTTACCGTTTTAAAAAGCGTTTAGAACGTGCTAGAAATTATGCACGTCAAGGAAATATCCTGAGCATCAAATTTGAAAATGCCAAAGTCTTAGCTGATGTACAAGGAAGCGAACCAGAACCTTATAATGTTTCTCTTGCTCTTGATTCCTTTAGCGATGAAGAATGGGGTTTTATTGTGGAATCAATGTCGCAAAAATCAATATTTGCGGCTAAATTATTAGCGGGAGAAATGCCGCAAAATATCGAAGAAGTATTTACAGCAAATGGCTTATCCCTATTTCCTTTTACGTTGTCCGAAGTTCATAGTAAATGTTCTTGTCCTGATAAAGCTAACCCCTGCAAACATATTGGTGCTATTTATTATCAATTAGCCGACCGTTTTAGTGAAGATCCATTTGTATTATTTCAATTACGAGGACGCACTAAACAGCAAATTATCAGCGATTTACGTAAATTACGTAGTGCTAAAGTTGCAGATGCAGAAGTAGAAACTTTAGAGGTTGAAGAATCAATTAATCAAACACGAACTCCCTTAGAATTAGAAAATTTTTGGCAATATAATCAGCCTTTAGAATCTTCTTTAGTAGTTATTGCACCATCTACCAGTGAAACAGTTCTAGATGTGTTAGGTTCAATTCCTTTAGCAAAAGAAGATGAAAACCAAGTAAATGTAAATTCTACAGATATCGTCATGAAATATCTGAATTCATTATATAAAGATGCTAGTCAGAAGGCATTTTTAGCTGCAATGAATGTTGGATGAAGTGAATAATTACCAATTATCAATTAGCAATCAACAAACAGTTATATTTTGGGTAATTATTTGAGCTTACCATTATTTTATGGAGAAAAAAATATTAATTATTTTCTATGATCAGAAAATATTGAAGTAAGTTTAGATATAACTCTTAAGTGATCAGGGCTTACGCAATTGTCACAAGACCTTGGTTGGTGCGTGACACAAAAACCATTATATTTCGTTAACAATCAAGCGAAGTGTCACAGCAACGGCAATAACGCGGGAGGAAAATCCACACCGCGTTTTGCCTCCCCTACAATCAAAA
>JBHJOU010000390.1:0-5213 GCA_050329355.1 Rivularia sp. (in: cyanobacteria) | reverse complement strand
AATCAGGAGATTTTCATGACGAGCAGTTACAATGCCGAGCAGATTCAAGTTCTCGAAGGTCTCGAACCCGTTCGTAAACGACCGGGAATGTACATCGGTACTACTGGTCCGAGAGGACTACACCACTTAGTTTACGAGGTAGTAGATAATTCTGTTGATGAAGCTTTGGCGGGTTACTGCACCCATATAGAGGTGGTACTCAACGCCGATGGTTCTTGTACTGTAACAGATGACGGTCGCGGTATTCCTACCGATGTACATTCCAAGACCGGAAAATCGGCGTTAGAAACTGTATTGACTGTATTGCACGCTGGAGGTAAATTTGGTAGCGGCGGTTACAAGGGTTCTGGAGGATTGCACGGTGTTGGTGTTTCTGTAGTAAATGCCCTTTCAGAATGGCTGGAAGTGACTATTTGGCGAAATAATCAAGTTCACACTCAACGCTACGAACGCGGTGCAGCGGTTTCGGAATTAAAATCTGTTCCCTATAAAGAGAATCGTACTGGAACCCGTGTTAGCTTCAAGCCAGATGAGCAAATTTTTACTACTGTTACGGAATTTGATTACGATACTTTAGCCAGTCGTTTGCGAGAGTTAGGCTATTTGAATGCGGGTGTCAGGATTACGTTTACAGATAACCGTTTAGAGTTGCTCAAAAACGGTGAACCCCATATTGAAGTTTATGAGTATAAGGGCGGAATTAAAGAATATGTAGCTTATATGAATGCCGACAAGCAGTCGCTACATGAAGAAATAATTTATGTCCAAGGCGAGCGCAATAATGTACAGGTAGAAGTAGCCTTACAATGGTGTGTTGACGCTTACTCGGATAGTTTGCTGGGTTTTGCTAACAATATTCGTACCGTTGATGGGGGTACGCACCTGGAAGGTTTAAAGGCAGTTCTGACTCGTACTTTAAATAGTGTTGCTCGCAAACGCAACAAGATTAAAGAGAACGAGTCAAACCTGAGCGGTGAACACGTGCGGGAAGGCTTGACGGCGGTAATTTCAGTCAAAGTACCCGAACCGGAATTTGAAGGACAAACTAAAACAAAATTGGGTAACACCGAAGTTCGCGGAATCGTTGATTCTTTTGTGGGAGAAGCTCTCAACGAGTATCTAGAATTTCATCCCCAAGTTGTCGATACCATTTTAGAGAAAGCAATTCAGGCATTTAAAGCCGCAGAAGCCGCTCGTCATGCACGAGAATTGGTACGCCGCAAATCGGTGCTAGAGTCTTCACCATTACCTGGTAAGTTAGCAGATTGTTCTACTCGCGATCCCGCTGAATCAGAAATTTATCTTGTAGAAGGGGATTCTGCGGGTGGGTGTTTTGATGGTGATACCCTTGTAGCATTAGCTGACGGACGTTCGCTTTCTTTTAAAGATATTGTTGCCGAACAAGCCATAGGTAAAGAGCATTTCTGCTATACCATCCGTGATGATGGCACGATAGCCATTGAACGTATTATCAATCCCCGGATAACTAAAGCAAATGCTGAAGTTATTAAGGTGACTTTAGATAATGGGGAAACAATTATTTGCACCCCGGATCATCGTTTTATGTTGCGCGATCGCACTTATAAACAAGCCGCATCATTAACATCTGATGATTCTCTAATGCCGCTATACCGTAAATTTTCTGATTCAAGCGAACCAAGAATTACCATTGATGGTTACGAGATGGTTTGGAATCCTCGTTCGGATTCTTGGCTATTTACTCATGTTTTAGCCGATTGGCATAATCGTTGGAATGATGTTTATCAATTTGCACATGGCGAACATTGTCACCATATCGATTTCAACAAGTTAAATAATAATCCTACAAACATTCAGCGCTTGAGCGCTCAAGAACATTTAGCGTTACACCGTTCTCACATCCAAAAAACATTACATCGTCAAGATACGATTGATAAATGCCGCGCAATTCGTCAAACTAAAGAATTTCGTGCCAAGATGAGTGAACGGATGCAGCAACCTCAAACTCGGCAAATTCTTTCACAACAAGCGAAGGCGCAATGGAATTCGGAAAGTTATAAAGCTTATATGGTAAATAAGTGCCATGATTTTTACGAGAGTAACGAAAATTATCGCATTTCCAATCGCGAACAACTGAACAAAGCGCAGCAAGAATATTGGAGCGATCAAGCAAATTGTTTAACTCAATCCCAAAGAGTTACCAGTTATTTTGCTAATAATCCTCAAGCGCGTCTTAGAAGCTCCCAAATTGCCAAAGAACAATGGGATAATCAAACATTGTTAAAATGGCGACGACAAAAAACCCAAGAACAATGGACACCTGAATTTCGCACTAAGCGTCTAGCAGCACTCAACCAGACCTACTATCGTAAAACGATTGCGGCTCTCAAGCAAATCGAAGTTGAACAAGGTACTCTTGACTTAAATGCTTATCAAGAATTTCGCTTGAAAACAAAAGATAAGTCTTTGTTGCGTTTTGACAGCTTCTGTCAACGCTACTTTGAAAGCGATACTAACAAAGCTTGTGAAGCTGTTGCTAACTATAATCATCGCATAGTCAAGATTGAACGTTTAAAAGAACGTGTAGACGTTTACGATATCGAAGTTCCTCATACTCACAACTTTGCTTTAGCAAGCGGCGTATTTGTACATAACAGTGCCAAACAAGGGCGCGACAGACGTTTCCAAGCAATTCTACCTTTGCGTGGTAAAATTCTTAACATTGAGAAAACCGATGACAGCAAAATCTACAAAAATAATGAAATTCAATCTCTAATCACCGCATTAGGTTTGGGTGTTAAAGGTGAAGAATTTGATTCAACGCAACTGCGATATCACCGCATCATTATCATGACTGATGCTGACGTTGATGGAGCGCACATCCGGACTTTATTACTAACTTTCTTTTATAGATATCAAAAAGCTTTAGTTCAAGAAGGTTTCATCTACATCGCTTGTCCGCCATTATACAAAGTAGAACGGGGACGCAATCACTACTATTGCTATAGCGATCGCGAGTTGCAAAATTTAGTTACCAATGAGTTTCCCCAAAACGCTAACTATACGATTCAAAGATTTAAGGGTTTGGGTGAAATGATGGCAACTCAACTTTGGGATACTACGATGAATCCTGAAACCCGAACTTTAAAAAGAGTTGAAATTGAAGATGCAGCAGAAGCCGACCGAATTTTCACAATTTTAATGGGCGATCGCGTTGCACCTCGTCGCGAATTTATCGAAGCTCACAGTTCTAAACTTGATCTCATCGATTTGGATATCTAATATCTAAGTTGTTTCAAATTCCAAATTATTTATTATTAGCGATCGGTAAGCAGTTTTCAATTACCGATTGCTTTTTTCATTTCTGTAAAAACTATTAACAAGTCGGGTTTTTTGCCTAAAATATTCGTAAAATCGAACAACCGCAATCAAAACCCCATAAATCACCCAAGGCAAAATAACGAATATCAAGAAGTCTGGTTTTAAAATCTAGTTTTAAAATTAGCACTTACGCAAAAAAATTTTGTCATGCTGTTCGTGTAGCGTGCGCGTCAGCGCTTACCTAACTCTGTGCAGTGAAGCATCTTGGAGATTCTTCACTTCGCTTACGCTCCGTTCAGAATGACAGTTTTTCGTTAAAATGCGTAAGTCCTATAAATATAGTTTTTAAATATAAATATTTGTAACACGCTGACAACTTTTGTAAAACCCGACTTCTGAACTCAACCGTCCTAGTAGGGAAGCACCCTGCACACATCCAGAATAGTTCTTTTCAGTCAAATCCCAGTATTTTTTTATTTGTACTTATTTTATACTTTTATCTCAACAAGATTACGATGTGTATTTTTATTAACTTAGTCGCTATAATTACACAACATTATTTGTTAAGTTTGAGGTAATAATTAGAAAAAAGTAAATTTGTCAATCTTCCGGAAGACATAAAGTGAAGGATGAACAGAATATCCAGCACAGCGGCTTTATAGTTTTTTTAACTGTCTGGCCAATCGCGAGATTTTGAGTATATATTACTGAGTTAAAATTCCTATAGAAATAAAATATAGTTCTCAGGGAATGATAAAAACCAAATTGTAAAGTATACTGCAATCTACTACGAGCTGCTGAGTTACAAATTTTGCATTTATTCTATGCAGCAAGGGTGTTGATTTCTTGAATTCCGATACTTTTGAATGTCAAACTTGAATTGTAATTGATTAGAATATGTATGTATCAACCATCAAAATTTGTCAAGTTTCTTAAGGCTGAAATTTCAATGGTGCGCTAAGGTGTATTTATAAATGAATTGGTTTAATCAACTGATTCCTAAGTTACAAAGAGTCAGATTGCAGTTTATCTGTAATTTCAGCTAAAAAATGTCCGTTAAAAGGTAAAATTTTCATCAAGTAAGATTTTGTCTTGCCCAAAGCTGTTTCGAGATCAAGGTACTAAAGTATTTGTAATAAATATTTCGTCCTTTAGCAAAAGAATATTTTTCTGCTCGGTACATCTGCCTTGATTTGATCTTTGTCAAAATTATTTGTCGGTGAAGAGAAAATTCTCACCAATTGCGTATCATCCTAATCACTTAAATGCGACCCGAATTATAAAATAGAGGGTAATTACAGGTGAATTAAGTTGTGCGTAACACCTTCAATTAAATAGATATAAGTTTGTAGTCGGTGTATATGAGTTCTTTTGACTTCATCAAGAATTGATGTAATTTCAAAAGTTTGGAAAAAAATTACACAAAAAGCCTACAGTCTTTAATGTGTTTTTGCTAAAACAGACAATGAATCAGTTTATTACTTTATGAACACCACAGTCAGGCATAGTACAATTTCTGTGAAACAGGCTACAATCGGAACAGTCTTTCTGGAAAATCTTACTCAAGACATATTACTTTATATGTACTAGTTGATTCATAACCAGAAAGTTGATTTTTATTTCATAGGAATCGAAAGTTTAAGTAACGACATTAATCATGGTGTTTACTTTTCACAACCTCAGAAGTGACCCAGATCAAATCAAAAGGACTTTATTTACTCAAGGTAGTTTTCCCCTAAAGGGATAAATAGCTTGCTGTCTAATTGTGATGATTGGGGGCATTAGTTGAAACAGGAAACTGCGACCAATGCCAAAAATTTCTATCTTTGTTGAAGAGTGGGCGATTGCCCTTTGATTTATTGTAAACGTTTAAGCTGCATAAAAAACAGCTTTCAGTACGGAAGACACCACCC
>JBHJOU010000085.1:0-2118 GCA_050329355.1 Rivularia sp. (in: cyanobacteria) | reverse complement strand
TCGAGCAGATATTTCATAAAATAATATAGCAAATTTCAGTTGATTCCAATACACTAAAACCTCACCCCCTTCCCCTCTCCTGTCAGGAGGAGAGGGGTGCCCGGAGGGCGGGGTGAGGTCATATTTGTATTGCACCCAAGTGAAAACCGCTATTTTCCCTTAGAAAACACAATTATCCAAAAAACCCGACTTCTTACTTAACCAAACCTATCCCAAAATTTAATCTAATTTCGCAAATAAAATTTAGATTGTGATAAAAAATACCAATAAAAAATAATAATTCTGCTATAAAACTTTAGAGAAGCGCGAGCAACGCGAATATACCTAAAAACAATTATTTATCTACGCTTCACAGATAAAAAATCATAACTATATATATAAATATGGAAAAGGTATGTTAGTTGACTTGTTTTAACTACTAGTATTGTTTTTTAATTTAATACAACAACTCCCAGCAAATATTCGTATTCGTAAAAGAAAAAACGAGTAATTGAATGGTGGTTGAAACGGTAGGTGTGAGTGAGAGAAAAAAAAATGACAAAGCTTTTCTGGAACGTTTTTAAATTAAGTCCAATAGTTATTGCTGCAACATTTTTAACTGCTAACAGCGCATTCGCTGGTGAAGTAAGTGAAAAATCCACTTCTGTTGCCGAGCTATCGGTCGAATCTAGCAACATCGGTCAAGTAACATCCGTTTCCCAGTTTTCTGACGTACAGCCCACCGATTGGGCATTCCAAGCATTACAATCCTTGGTTGAGCGCTACGGTTGTATAGCAGGTTATCCTAACGGAACCTTCCGTGGAAACCGTGCTTTAACCCGTTATGAATTTGCAGCTGGTTTGAACGCTTGTTTGGATCGGATTAACGAATTAATTGCGATCGCAACCGAAAGAGTTGGTTCTGGTGACTTAGAAACCTTGAAGCGCTTACAAGAAGAGTATGCTGCGGAATTGGCTACTCTACGCGGTCGTGTAGATGCGTTGGAGTCCCGTTCTGCTAAGTTGGAAGCTAATCAATTCTCCACAACCGCTAAGTTGAAAGGTGAAGCTATCTTTGCTGTCACCGATACTTTCGGAAACGATACAAATTCTAATGCTACTTTTTCTCAGCGTACTCGTCTGTCAATAGAAAGCAGCTTCAGTGGTAAAGACAAATTGCAAGCTCGCTTACAAGCTCGTAACACCGGAGAATTCAAAACTAACATACAGAATTCGCTAAATCCGGATGATAACAAAACCAGAATGACTCGTTTGGGTTTCGATGGTAATAATGATGATGATGTTGCAGACAACAGTGTTCAACTTGATAAGCTCAACTACGCTTTTAACTTCGGTCCTGCAAGAGTTCAAGTTGACGCTGTTAATGCTGAGCTAAACGAAAACGTTGAAGTATTCAACCCTGTATTCAAGAGCAGCGGTGGTGGTGCTATCTCCCGTTACGGTCGTTTCAGCCCCATCTATCGCGCTGCTAGTGGTGACGCTGGTGTAACAGCTACCATTGGTGGCAATAAGTCTCCGATCAAATTGAGTGGAGCTTATACAACAAGCAATGCTAACAATTCAAGCAATGGTAACGGCATTTTCAATGGCGATAATGCTTTCTTAGGTCAGCTAGAATTTAGCCCTATCAAAGCTTTGGATTTAGGTGTAACCTATGTTCGCTCTTTCAGCGACGGTGACGAAGTAAACATCACTGGTAGCACAGGTAGTAGCTTGGCTGCTAACTCTGCTAGAAGACCTTTTGGTAAAGATGCAACTACCTCCAACCACTACGGTGTACAAGCTGCTTTAAAACTGAGCAAAACCACAACTCTTGGTGGTTGGTACGGTTTTGTTGATGCCGATCAAACCAATGGTGCTGGAGATTCAGAAGTCCAGTACTGGGCTGCGACGCTCGGTATGAAAGACTTTGGTGCTAAGGGTAATGTATTGGGTCTAATCTTCGGTCAGCCTCCTAAATTGACCAAAATCAGTGGTGTTGAAGCGGATACTGACAAAGATACTTCTTACCACTTAGAAGGTCTTTACAATATGAAGCTTAACGACAGAATTTCTGTTACTCCTGGCTTATTGGTAATCTTCAATCCTGAACACAATAAGGATAACAATACCGTTTAC
>JBHJOU010000850.1:0-4094 GCA_050329355.1 Rivularia sp. (in: cyanobacteria) | reverse complement strand
CGAAAAAAGTTTAAGCAGCTACTGCTTGACGCTTGAATGCTACAATGTTGTTTGCATTTATTATTTGTTTTGAGCCTTGATTTACGAGATTTGACTCTCTCTCGACCTGAATCAACGAGCAGCTTTCACCACCCCGTCGAAACCATTAAAGCCCCATGTGCTTCATATTTTATTATAGTGCGGATTTTGCAAATGTGCCACTAAACTGAAATTCTGACCTTGTGAAAGCTTATTTCTTACCGTTCTAGCACTCTGCATCCCATGAGCAACAGGAAGTTAAATTCGGGCTGATAGACACAAAAATTCCAGTTTTATAACTACCTGTAAATCCTACGTAACTGTTTATCGGTAATAAAAAAATAGGGAATTAGTTGAATTTACTCAATTGACGTTTGGGAAAAAATCGCCTAATTATATAGGGCAACACAAATAGGAAACTAGAAGTCTATCAAAATATCAGCTTCAAAGCTCCTATCGCGAAATTATGTAATAAAATACACGTTACCTAATAGAAGTGTATTGGGGTTAGTTACTTTTTTTCATTTTATTAGTAAGTATGTCTAAGCGTGCCTTGAATGTTGCGAAGCCAAAGTTAATTTTACAACGTTTGTTAGCAGTAATTTTCAGTACCAGTTTGCTTGTTCCTCATCTAAAAAGTCAACCAGCAAACGCACAAGTAACCAGATATTGCCATATATCATCCAGCGCAGCCGAAGAAAAAGAGCAATTGCGGTTGTCATCTCAAAAGGGCGATCGCGAAGCAGAAAGACGTTATCAGCAGTTGGTGAGAGAACATTCGCGAGCAGTACAGGACTGTCGTAGACGCACGTGGCCCCAAGTTCAAGCAATTTGGTTGCGCTTGTATCCCTGCGACGTTCAAGGGGGTTCGCTGCAAAAAATTATGGATAAGGTTGTCAATCAGGGCTACAACCAAGTTTATATAGAAACCTTTTTTGATGGGCAAGTACTCTTACCAGCAAGCACTAATAATACAGCGTGGCCTTCAGTAATTCGGACTCCAGGTCAAGAAAACACCGATTTATTGGCGCAAGCCATCCAAAAAGGGCGCGAACGGGGATTAAAAGTATATGCTTGGATGTTTACTACTAACTTCGGCTATACCTACGCTAAACGTCAAGATCGAGAAGAGGCGATCGCCCGCAATGGCAAAGGTCAAACTAGCTTATATGTAGTAGATAACGGTTCTCAAGTATTTGTTGACCCTTATAATTTACAGGCAAAACGCGACTATTATCAAATGATGATGGAAGTAATGCGCCGTCGTCCCGATGGAGTACTATTTGACTATGTGCGCTATCCTCGTCAAGCTGGTAAAGATTCCATCGCCACCAGAGTTACAGATTTATGGTTATATAGTAAATCGACTCAACAAGCATTATTTCAACGAGCGCTAAATAATAAAGGTTTGCAAATGATTCGGCTGTTTTTGAGCAAAGGTTACGTCACATCAACAGATATTGCTAAAATAGACGCACAGTATCCGCAAGAAGCAGAACCCTTATGGCAAGGACGTAATCCAACCATACAGCAAAAGGCGATCGTTCCTCCCGAAGAAAGACAACCTCTACTGCAATCAGAATTGTGGCAACTTTCTGTTGCTCATACCATGCAGGGTATTGTAGATTTTTTAGCATTAGCAGCTTACCCAGTTCAACAACAAGGTGTTCCCGCAGGAGTAGTATTTTTCCCTGGTGGAAACCAGACAGTAGGAAAAGGTTACGATTCGCGCCTACAACCTTGGGATAGATTTCCTAGTTCCTTAGAATGGCATCCGATGGTTTACGGTAAATGTGATAGTACCAACTGCATTATTTCCGAACTCAAGCAAGTATTAAATACAGCAAAACCTGGAACCCAGATAATTCCAGCCTTAGCTGGAGCTTGGGGTAAATCCATGAGCAATCGTCCACCTTTAGAAGAGCAAATGCAAGATTTGAGTCAGTACAAATCATCTCTCAAAGGAGTCAGCCATTTTGCTTATTCTTGGCAACACCCCGAAGATGATAATAACCGAAAATTCTGTCGGGTACGCTAAATCTAGATACGGGGCGTATTGCTACGTCTCCTCAAATCACCGAACTAACATAACGTAAGTTCGATGTTGATTTTCGATTCGGCGATTATGATACTGTAAAACTTTAATTATTCGTGGTGTAAGAAGTCGGGTTTTTATGATTATTTTCGATTATAAACCAGATTTATTTTAAAAACCCGACTTCTGTGATTAGATAAACGCAACACAAAAACGTTTATTAACTACCAAAAAAGTAGTTCAATTTAATTTCAATATTAGTACTAGAACCAACTACGAAAACTGCTGAATCCCCAAACTTCGGAGGGCCTGTAACAATTCGAGGATTTCGGGAAAATCCAAAACCTTCTTTGGGTATACCCAAAGAGTTTGTATTCAGTTTACCATCACCATTGCTATCGTGAAACATCGCTATAGCATAGGTACCAGGTTTCAAAGAAGGAATATTCAATTTCACAGAACTATCTTCAAGTTTGACGCATTTTGCTTTTAAAGCATTTTTATCATTGTTAGGAAAACCCCGACTGCTAGAAAAAATACTAAAACAAACTTGTCCTTTTTGATTTTTTAGTCCCTTAACCGTCACACCAAGATTACTATTTGCAGTACCCTCAGCACTAGGTAAAAATGCTAAATTACCGATGACAGTTAAAAGTAAGATACCGACGTGAAACTTATTCTTCAGTAAATTCATAGAGATAAAACAATAAACTCTTCAAGAATAAAGCAAAAAAATTTACTCTATAAATTTATTACTACACAATATTACGATTTAATCAGTAAATTTTACAATCTTGTATAGTTTTAACTGTTGTACATCAGAATGAAAATCCGCTTCTCCTTTAGCAACTGAACCTCTAATCATTGCTGCTCTAGCATTAGAATTTGCTATGTAAGGTTGTATCTTCTGTTTTGCTAATGCTAAAAGATATTGACTTGCTTGGTTCATGGCTATTTTTAAAATTAGAGATATAGGGGATGCAAAACGCGGTGAAGCAATGCGGACTTCAGAGTTGCAGTTTGTGAGTTGGTACGGCTTATGGTTTAAGTTGTTATGTATATATAAATAAAGAAGGTTACTTAATATGATTAAAAAAGAATTACTAATTCAAGAAATAGAATCTTTACCTTCAGAATTATTAGCTGAAGCATTAGATTTTATTCGTTTCATCAAAATTAGTCATGCCAAACGTCAATTAAAAGATGATACTGGCTCAAATTTTAATCCTCAACAGCAAACAGAAAAAAAGCTTTATCCACTACATAATACACAGCCATATAATTACGATAACCCAACAGAACCCGTTGCCTTAGAAGATTGGGAATTTTTGCAATGATTGTAATTGATACACATATTTGGGTGTGGTGGGTTCAGAACGATACAACACGTTTAACAGTAAAATATCAACAAGGTTTGGATCGTTAAGTGCAGCACGAACAGATGTTAAATTAGCAAGGTTTTTAAAAGGACTAGATTTAGCTATTTCAGTAATCGAATTTAAAGCCAGAGCTAGTTGTTCATTATCACCAGATATAAGCGCATTATCAACGACACCAAATAAAGCGCGAAAGTTTTCCGCACGTTCATCAAAGGAACGCTCAAGGTATGTTATTACTAAATCACGCTGAGCGTTAATTCGAGTAATCGCTTCTTTTTCCCAAGCTTCAATATCGCGGCGTTTAGTTCGTTCAAGTTTTGCAATTGTCAGGTATTCTGTATAAGCTGAAACCATTTGTTGAAGAGATTCAGCAGGATTTAGATTTTGCAGTCCAAAAGTTTTGATTTTCTGAAGTGACATTTTAAATAACCTCACAGACTACATACTCTTGCGCGAGTTCATTAGTTTCTTCCCTTTCTCTATTCAAGTAGTCACGAGCATCTTCATTCCCATTTTGCTATGTAAAATCACTCTCTTTTCTATCTTCTTATCCTCTGCGTTCTCTGCGCCTCTGCGGTTATTTTAAATCAATTGGTGCGTGACGCGACAAAACTTATAACCACCAACAAAAACTATCAAAGCGTCACACACCCGTTGCAAAA
>JBHJOU010000921.1:0-5096 GCA_050329355.1 Rivularia sp. (in: cyanobacteria) | reverse complement strand
GATCCGATTCCAGCGTTTATCTCTATCCATTGCATAGTAGCGTCCGCTGACAGTTACAATGCGTCCAACTCCTATGCGATCTATATAATCTTGAATAAGTCCAATTGATTTTACAGCTTCACTGGGTTTAGTATCGCGTCCGTCAGTGATAGCATGGATACAAATGTCCGAAATTCCTTGAGCCTTGGCTAAATCCAGCAGTCCAAATAGATGGCTTAAATGGGAATGTACACCCCCTTCAGAACAAAGCCCTACTAAATGCAGCTTGCTCTGACGACTTTGCACTTCTTGGCAAACTTTTACCAGCGCTGGGTTTTGATTAATCGAACCATCTTCTACAGCATCGGAAATTCTTACCAATTCTTGCGGTACGACTCTTCCAGCACCTATATTTAAATGTCCTACCTCTGAGTTGCCCATTTGCCCTTCTGGCAAACCCACCGCTTTTCCGGAGGTATTGATCAACGTGTTTGGATAAGCTTTCAACAAGCTATCCATAACGGGTGTTGAAGAGGCGGCAACAGCGTTTCCTTTGGTCTCCTCGCAGTAACCCCATCCATCCAATATTACCAGCACCACGGGAGAAACAGGTGCTTTTATCATAACAAATTGCCCTTTACTTTTCGTAATATCCGAATAATACCATTGACACTCACAACTGCAAGTGCATTTTTGCTCATTTATGCTGATTATTTGCGTATTAGATTATTTTATGGAATGGGTAATGGGTAATCGGTAATGGGTAATGGGTAATATATAGTCGGGAACTCTTATTTTTTTGCTGCTTTTTTAGACTAAAATAAATTTTCAATGTTATTCATAATTCATAATTCAGAATTAATAGCTTAAGTAATCAAGTCAGTGACAATCTAATTCATAATTACAAATCAGATTGCCTTTACTGATTGCAATGGAGATTTCGCTGTACCTAATTACCAATTCCTAATTACCAATTCCCAATTACCAATTCCCAATTCCCAATTCCCAATTCCCAATTCCCAATTCCCTTTTAAATTCATTTACGTTTAGCTGCTGATTTTTTTTGCTTCTCAGCTTTTTTAGCAGCTTTTTCTGCCTCAATCGCGGCTAATTTCTTTTGTTCTTTTTCTTCAGCAATTTTATCTAAATAATAGTGATAATCTCCTAAATAAACTCGGAATTCACCATCGCGAATTTCAACGATTTTATTAGCTACTTGAGAAATAAAATATCGGTCGTGAGAAACAATAATTACACTACCATCATAATTTTGTAAAGCTTCTTCAAGCATTTCTTTGGCTGGAATATCCAAGTGGTTTGTTGGCTCATCTAAAATAAGTAAATTCGCCTGACGTAATAACATCTTTGCTAATGCTAAACGTGCTTTTTCACCACCACTCAAAGCAGCTACGTTTTTAAATACTGTATCACCGCTAAATAAAAATTGTCCCAATAAAGTGCGTACTTCTTCGTTTTTCCAGTCGGGAACTTCATCATGGATAGTTTCCATGACAGTTTTATTTAAATCCAAGGCTTCGGCTTGATTTTGTTCAAAATAATTAGGGATAACGTTGTGTTCACCTAATTTTACCTCGCCTTCTGTGGGTTTTTCCATGCCCATCATTAAACGTAGTAATGTTGATTTACCCGCGCCATTCGGACCTAAAAAAGCAATTCTATCCCCTCTTTCAATTAATAAATTAGCTGATAAAAACAATATTTTATCGTCATAAATATGAGTTAAATTTTTAATTTCTACTACT
Source organism: Rivularia sp. (in: cyanobacteria) (assembly GCA_050329355.1). Classification (GTDB taxonomy): domain Bacteria; phylum Cyanobacteriota; class Cyanobacteriia; order Cyanobacteriales; family Nostocaceae; genus Rivularia. Next base: position 3,354 of record JBHJOU010000921.1, on the reverse strand, counting down.
TCTCGTCCGCTGCGGGGTGCTGGGGGAAATTGAAATCTTAATGTTCTGACTCCAGCAATTGGTGCTTCAATTCTTTCGATTTTATCAAGTTGTTTTTCCCGGCTTTTCGCTTGGGTACTGCGAGTAGCACTAGCCCGGAATTTCTCTACAAAGGCTTGTTGTTTATCTAATTCTTTTTGTTGACGTTCGTATGCACTTAATTGTGCTGTTTGACTTTCAGCTTTTTGCTGTAAATATAAAGAATAATTACCCAGATAAGTTGTAGAAACACCTCGTTCGGTTTCGACAATTTGATTACAAAGTCGATCAAGAAATTCTCGGTCATGAGAAACTATGACCATTGGAGTATTCAACCCTTTGAGGTAAGTTTCCAACCATTCGATGGTTTCTAAATCTAAATGGTTTGTCGGTTCGTCTAATAGTAATAAATCGGGTTTTTGTAACAAAATTTTACCTAAACCCATCCGCATCTGCCAACCACCGCTAAAAGAACTTACCAGGCGATCGCCATCTTCTTGCTCGAATCCCATTTCTGGTAAAATCTTGCCGATGCGGGCTTCTAAACCGTACCCGTCTAAGGCTTCAAACTGCCTTTGCAATTTATCTAATTTATCAATTAATTTATCAAGTTGATCGGGATCGGCGCTTTCCATATCTCGCTGTACCTGCGCCAAAGCCAATTGTACTGCGTTTGCTTGTTCAAATACCGTCCAAAATTCTTCGCTGACGGTGCGAGTCGGATCTACTTCAAATTCTTGGTTGAGATGAGCTATATGTAAACTGTTGGGACGGATAATTTCTCCCGATGTCGGTTCCATTTCCCCAATGATAATTTTTAACTGGGTAGATTTGCCAGCACCATTCACACCAACTAAACCAATGCGATCGCCAACTTTTACTTCCCAGTTGACATCCTTGAGAACTTCGCCTGTAGGATAAATTTTACTGATATGTTCTAGTCGTAGCATCAAGAATCTCCAAGGTAAGGGATGGTTATAGCAAGGGAACGCGCCGCTGTCCTTTGTGTCCAATCTTAACAAAATTTAACTACAAAGTTTGTGTTGGAATTATTGGAGAGAAAGAAAATTTTTTTTAGGTCAAAGGTTTAAGGTTTAAGATGCTGAAGAAAGTATTGTTAGTTTGGGAATTTCTGATAAATTTACTCAAAGCTCCCTGGAATTCACGCTCAAGATTTATTCAGAAGTTGCTTTTTGGGGATTTCCTGATAATTCCGGTGCCGCAGCTAATCTAGCTGCACCCGCTTGAACTACTTGAGCAACTTCTGATAAAGGCATATTATTTATTTGCCTTAAAACCATACTTAAGTCGGAAATCTCTGGTAATGGCTTTCCTTTTACGCAGCATAATAATTCTTGCAACGTGTACCCGGCTCTAGTGGCAATTTGATCCAAGTTTTCTGTATCTGGAGTTTTCACTCCTTTTTCCCACATCTGAACTGCTGTTGCGGAAACTCCTAATTGTATACCAAAAGCACGCTGAGTCATTGAACCCCGCGCTAATTTGATGATTTCTATCAGTTTTTGTCTACTTTGTGTATCCACGTTTAAAGACTAGCTACCCAATTATATTAATTAAAAATTTGTTTTTTGCCGATTCTATAATACAAAATTGAATTTTCTCTTGACAGAGTTTTATTTTTATTATAATCTAACTGTAGTATTTTAAATGTGACTTGAGTCTAAGTATAATTAATTACTTTTTCATCTACCTGAATTGCAAAAAACTATTGATCAGTTGTTGTGAGGGGCGCATCATGTGGAGCAAAAAAAATAGAAAGAACTTACGCCGTTGTAGAGGCAAAAATTTAATTACATCGAATAAAATTGAACCAGAGTTTTGGAGCGTTTCGTCAAAAGAGGTGAAAGTTGTTCTCAAAGCTGCTGGTTGTAGTGTAAAAGCAATTAAGAAAATTCGTTTACTCAAATATCAGGCTTGTATTTCTTATTGGAACCATGAAGGTGGTGTTTGTAGCGGATTCTTTAGCTATCGACTTTTCCCGACTTGGCAAAAGGAAGTAGAACGATTAATTGAAGATTGCTCGGACTTCAAAGACTGGCAGTTATTAAATCATCTGATAAAACGCGAATTTATTTATTTTTACTATCAGACAGAGATGGAAGATGCACTACATGATGCATTGCAAAACCGCTTGTGTGTATTAAAAGCTATGGCACGACAAGCGGTTTCTGATGATTTAGCAATGGCTATTGAGTGGGAATATTTTCATGTTTAATTTTTGTATATAAAACGAACTAAATTCCCTACTCTGTGGTATTGAGATTAATTTGTAACTGAAGCAGCAAGTTGCGCTAAACGCTCTTGTTGGTCTTGAGATATACAAGCTTGCATGATTGGGTCTAAATCGCCTTCTAAGACTGGGTTGAGTGAATAGTTTTCACCAAGACGGTGGTCAGTAGCGCGGTTGTCTTTATAGTTGTAAGTACGAATTTTCTCAGAACGCGAACCAGTACCAACTTGTGAACGACGTAAATCTGTTACTGCTTCTTGTTGTTCGCGCAGTTTCATTTCATACAATTTAGCACGGAGAATCTGTAATGCCCGTTCTTTGTTTTTCAACTGGCTACGTTCTTCGGTGCAGAAGATTCTAATGCCCGTAGGTTTATGATAAAGGTCTGCGGCAGTTTCAACTTTGTTGACATTTTGTCCGCCAGCACCCCCAGAACGAGCTGTAGACATTTCAATGTCTTTGGGATCGATATGAACTTCTACTTCATTCACTTCTGGCATTATTGCGACAGTCGCGGTAGAAGTATGAACTCGTCCCCCAGCCTCCGTCACTGGTACTCGCTGTACACGATGCACTCCAGCTTCAAATTTGAGCTTACTATAAACGCGATCGCCTTTAATTTCCAGAACTGCTTCTTTAAAGCCGCCCATTTCCGCTAAAGACTCGCTGATCAGCTTGACATTCCAGCCTTGAGTCTCTGCATAGCGAGAATACATACGCACCAAATCCCCAGCCCAGATGCTTGCTTCATCACCACCCGTACCGGCACGAATTTCCAACATGATATTTTTTTCATCATTGGGATCGCGGGGTAAAAGTAGTACTTTTAAACGAGTTTCAAATTCTTCTATTTTCCGTTCAAGTTCTTTAACTTCCAAAGCTGCCATTTCATGCAACTCTGAGTCCCCTTGAGATTCTTTGGCAATTTCACGCGCCCCAATTAATTCTTCTTGGGCAGTTTTCCAAGTTTCATAGGTATTAACTACCTCTTCTAACCCAGAACGCGCTTTTGCTACTTCCTGATATTCATCTGGATTTGAAGCGATATCGGGATCAGCTAAGCGACGAGTTAGTTCATTAAAAGT
>JBHJOU010000359.1:0-9889 GCA_050329355.1 Rivularia sp. (in: cyanobacteria) | reverse complement strand
TCTGCAACCCGTGATAAAAAGAAATTCTATTAGCGGCGCGTAGTGTGCATAATAACGATTTTCCTTGAATGCTTTTATTATGCGATCGCGCTCCTCCACATTAAACGGATTAATATCCGTCTCCTCGGAATCACCATGTCGTACTTTAATATCGCTCGCCATATCCGCAAACGGATTATCCTCAATCAATTGAGATTTCACAGCCCAATTGCAACAAGCCGAAAACTGAGTCAGTATTTTTTTAGCAGATAACGGGCTTCTATTGGCAATTAACCAATCTCGAATCGCCACAGCTTTATCTAAAGTCTTCACTGGCAGATGCACATTAATACAGCGATATATTTTCTTGTAATCCTTCGCCAAAGTACTCGGAGATAAACTTGACCGCTTATATTCGGTATAACTGTCCCATAGATCAGCTAAAGAAGCATAAATGACGGGTGACTTCTCGTTGTGTGCAGATGGTGTAAAGATGGCTTGCTGCGCTTCGGGCTTGTACCTTTCCAAAGTGATATCGAAATTGTTGCAGAGTATATCCAACTCAATCTGCTTGGCTTTCATTTCTGCCAGCTTGCGATTGGCTTTAGTATCGGTAAAACCCGTTGATAAATAATGACGTTTACCCCCAAAACTGAAAACTAGCTGTAAACGTTGATTAGAAATTTTGATTTGGACAGTACCCTTGCTTGCTTTACTTTTAGATTTTTGGGAACCCACAATTGACTCCTGGACTAAAAATGAAGACAAAGAGAAATTGCTAGCTTATTTCTCCATTGCCTTTGCTGGACTTGAAATCAGTGCGCTCTGATTTACCCCAACTTTACCCCAATAAATTGTCCAACCTCGTCCAAAAATGTCCAACGTGGGGGTAAATTTACACCCAACTTACACCCCTCGAATCGCTGAAATGGGGTTTTTGCGGCATTAAAAAACCCCCAGAAGCTGTATTCTGCTAGGGGTTTTGTGTTGTATGCCAGGAACGAGACTTGAACTCGTGACACGAGGATTTTCAGTCCTCTGCTCTACCAACTGAGCTATCCCGGCAATGTTTTTGACCCACGATTAAGAACTATAGCAAACTTATATTATTTTGGCAAGAACTTTACCAAAAATAGCTTTATGAGAGCTTAATCAACAATCCTACCCAAGCATCAAGCTAAAAAACCGTAAATTCTCCGATAGTAAAAATATCAAGTTTCTAGATTTTTTTATACCAAAATTACATATATATATGTGACTAAAATCATTTTTAAATTAGACTGCGATCGCGACACAAAATCAAATGAAGAATTTTAATCAACAGAACTTGATAGCCTAAGTGGGTTCAGTGTCTCAGTAATCGGATGTACAGACTACTGATTACAAAAAAACCAGCTTCCCACAGCTGGTTTAGAATATTTTCTTTTATGTTGTCTTCTCAATAAAATTTAAACCCAAGTTTTCGCTTTCCCAAAACCTCTTGAGTAATCTTTCTTCACAATATTGTAACAGGTAGTACAGAATTTTTTGGAAAATTTACCAAAAAAAGATGTTTATATAGATTTTCTGCCTCTATCTTTAAGAATAAATCAATATACCTAAGGGATCACAGGCAAGACAATAACCAAAGGAACAAAAGAATTTGCAACTTTTAATCCAAAATCTAAAATCTAAAATCTAAAATCTAAAATTCTTTAACAGATTGTGGTTTTCCCCAAAGTATGGTTTCTTGTTTGTAAATAGCGATTCCTGGTTTAGCTCCTTTGGGTTTGTAAACGTGTTTGGTAGGAGTGTAAATTACTGGTACTTGTTCACTATGACGAGCGCGACTATAGTGTGCTGCAAGATTAGCGGTAAACTGTAAATCATTATCTTCGGGTATTGAACCAGGTTCTAGCCTTAGTAATACATGACTGCCGGGAATTTCTTGAGCATGAAACCATAAGTCATAATCTCCAGCAACACGAAAGGTTAATTGGTCATTTTGACGGTTATTACGTCCAATCAACACTTCAAAACCGCTTGGTGTTTGGTGCCGATAAAAGTTTGTAGTCGCTTCATTAGAACTACGTCTACGATATTCCGAATCTTCTAAATATTTTTGTGCAATCAATTCCTCGCGGATTTCTTCCAAAGCTTGTAAATCTTCATCCGTTTGGTAGTTGTCAATTTGAGCAATTGCTGCATCAACTTGTTCTAAATATTCGATTTCGGCATTCACTTCTGCAAGTAAAGGTTCTACAGCGATACGAGCGCGTTTCAGTTTTTGATGTTGTTTATAAAGGTTTTGAGCGTTTTGTACTGCGTTTTTATCTGGTTGTAATTGAATTTTTACTAGTTCGTTTGTCTCGAAGTCAGCTAAGCTAATTTCTTGCATCCCCGGTTTCCATTCTTGGAGATAAGCCATCAATAAATCGGCTTTGTTACGATATTCATCTGCTTTTTCTGACTGCTGCAAGCGTTTTTTAAAGGTTTGAGCTTTGGAGCGTAACTTTTCTAAAATATTGCTCAGTTTCTGAACGAGTTGGTGTCGTAATTGAGAAAATATCTGTTGATTAAGCCAATCGGGATAGTAGCGGTTGAGTAATTCTTGAATATTTTGCGCTTTTTCTACTGTACCCCAGCCAAGTACGGTATAACCTGTAGAAGTCCAACCCGGTTGAAACTGCTCGAATTGCAAAGCTTTCAGCCATTCTTGCCATTGCTTAAATAATAATTGCCATTCTTCTGATGTCAGGTTATCGGTTGTACTTTCCGTAGTCAGGTTTGCTGCTAAAAGCATCGATTCTACCAAAGCCGGAGAAACACCACGGTAAATTTTAGGCAATTGACGCTTGATTGCTCCCGGTATTAAGCTGACTCTTTCTTGCCAATTTTCTAGGGATTGATCCAAACTGGGAATTGCATTAGTAAGTTTGGGTGGTTTTTCGTAAACATCTCCAGTTAAGATAGGACGAACACTGGATTTTTGTTCGCTGACTTGACGACCAGCGGTAACAATTATATTATTAGCATCCGTAAGAATCACGTTGCTGTATTTGCCCATAATTTCTACATACAAGTGATATAGGGCTTGCTCTCCCGGACGACGAGCAAATTGTAAATCCACAGCCCGTTCCCAAGGAGCTATTGTCTCAATTGTCACCAGAGCCAAGCCACCCAATTGATGAACTAATTGTTGAGAAAACGTAAATGTATCTGGCGTACGCGGTGGTGGAGAACCTATATGAATACGAGCAGCTTGGGGATGCCAAGACACTTCCAGCCAACCGCGTTTTTTGAGAGTGCGGAGCGCAATTGCAATCGTATAGCGATCGCGCTGATAAACTTGCTCTAAGCGTGATGGCAGCCAGTTAGCACGAATATCGCTGCAAACTGCACTCAAAGTAGTAAAGTCAAATGTTTGCACAGCGATTGTTTTTGATTAAAGCGTTATTTCGGTAAGTATAGCTCGATTGAAACAACAGATGCACCCATCAAAGATGTGGATATCTTTAAACCGTGCATTTGTTCAACTGTTTAAATTTTTTAAGTTGTATTTTGGATTATTCTCGACAATACCAAAAAAACCGGATTTTTAAAGGAAAAATCAAGGTTTTGAGACCCTGGAATTTGCAATAAACCCGGTTTTTAGGCAATAAAAAGGTTACTTATTCAGTTTTTTTATGTAATTGAATTAAACACAAACAAAAGTAAATATCAAGCTTTAAGCTTCATTTTTTTTCTTCTTTTTACTCAAACCTAAACCAGCCATTCCAGTTACGAATATTGCGCCGATTGTACCGGGTTCAGGAACCTTAGCTTTAGGAGAATTACCTACTTTAATTTGAAATGCATTCAGAGAGTTTTTAGGTGCTATTCCCTGCCAACTCATTGATGCTTTACCTGTAATTATAAATGGGGAAGATATATCTTTGATTTGGAGATAATCAATATCTCTGCTGTCATTTAAGCTAGAAGATAAACTACCAATTGCACCACCATTAAACATCAGGTTTGTTAGAGAAGTTACAGTACTTTTCCCAGCACTGGTACGAAAGAAAATACTATTGATCGGACCACTAAAATTGCTGGTACTAAGTGTTTGACCACCAAGAATATAGTTAACCATATTTCCGTCGTATTCTAAGCTAAACTCATATTCTTTTCCATTCTCCCAGTTAAACTGTTTTTCTGTGACAGGTTTAGCACTTTTGACTACATCATCATTAATACTTAATTCATAAGTTGCAGCACCTCCTATATCACCAATTCTTCCTTCTGCAACAAATAATTCTGAAAATGTTCCATCTGCGATTTGCTGATTAAAATCTATATCGGTAAAACCAGTTTTATCAACTAAAGTAAAAGCTTGAGCAGATTCTGGTACTATAAATAAACCAAGAGCAGTCAAACCTAAAGCACAAAGAGAATTTTGGAATTGATTTTTTTGATTAAATTTCAACATTTTATTCCTTTTCAATCTTGTTTTGATAATTTTTTAAATGAATTATTCGCGGTCATAATCTTATCTGAAACCACGATTGCAACTTAATTAAAAACCTTTACAGACATTCAAATTAATTCAAACTAATCCAACTTATTTACTTGTATTTCCGGATTGCTATATTTTCCTTGTGTCAAAGTAGATAAGATTAAGTACTTAGGCAAAAATGTTTACACATTCTCAAAACTTCAAATCCTTGTCATTGCGTTCGCTCTTAGCGTGTCCGCAGGACTTGGAACGAAGCAATCCCAGTATGTAATTAATTTTGCGTAACCACTTAATTTGAACTTGGCTGTAGAAAATTTCAGTTGCTGATGTATCTAGTTAAAACTCTATTAAGTGTAATGTCCAGAAAAAACTCTGAATTTCATTGAAACTTTGATTTCGGATTAAGTATTTCCCCTGATTAAGAAGAAATACTGAAATATAGTTTTAAATGAATACTCGTGTATAGTTATAAATTTAAAAATTATCAGTTTTATATCAATATAAATACGTAAGAAATTATTTATTTAATATTAAGAATATTTTGATTACTAAGTATAAATATCTTTTCTTTCCGGGTGTAATTGTCCCAGAGTGCTTAACTCACATCTTGCACCATCTAGAAGTTAACAATAAATATTACTCAGTATTTATCCAAATACTCGACTACGTTCCGATACGCCTAGGACTGTAAGTCCTATTCTAAAAGCATAAGTCCATTTAAATGGACTATAAATATCTCGTAGAAAGTAAATTTATTTATTACTAGTCTTCAATAAAGGTAAGTATTTATGAGTAAGGTGCAATATTTAAGTTAAGGAATTATTCCGTGCAATGATGATATGATTTATCATTCTCAGATTAATCGCGATCGCGAAGGGCAAGGCTTTGCCTATCGCAATCAAAAATAAGTAACTAGGCTTGCATTATTTACATAATTATTCGTGAGTTATATAAATCCTGACTCTTCCCTCTTCCCTCTTCCCAACGAAATGTTTAATTTATTTTGCACAAGTACTTAATAATGGGCAATCGGCAATCACAAATAATTCAAAAGCATTCAACAGAATAATCAAAAATAAATTTATCTATGGTGAATTCTGCCAAGCAATTACCGATTCCCCATTATTTATGCTTGTAACTTGTAAACTATTAACTGTTTGCGAACATTGGCTGTTCCACAGATTGTTGTAATAAATTTGTATAGAGTTCGCTTAATTGCATTGCAACTCCATCCCAACTAAATTTAGTCTCAACACGCTTTCTTGCAGCTTTACCTAATTGTTCACTCCAATTCCCATCCAATAAAATTCGGTCAATCGCATTCGCAAAAGCCTGAACATCTTGCGGTGGTGCTAACAACCCAGTTTCTTCATTCACAACAGTAAACTGAAGTCCGCCAACATCACTTGCAATTACTGGTGTAAAGCTTGCCATTGCTTCAATCGCTACTAAACCAAAAGGTTCGTAATGACTCGGAACAACACAAACGTCAGCTGCTGCATAGTAAGATGGTAAATCTTCTTGACTGATACGACCCGGAAATTCAGTCATATGACTCATTCCCAATTCTGCAACGATTTCCTTGATTCGCTTGCATTCATCACCATCACTTTGCCCGGGGCGACTACCACCACAAATCATTAATTTTAAGTCGAACGAACCAAATAACTCGGATTCTCGCACTGCGCGGACTAAGGTTTCAATACCTTTACGTGGATCAAAACGTCCTACATACATTACAAGTTTGGTTTGAGGATTAATTCCTAACTGGGTTCTCGCTGCTTTTCGCTCAACACAACCAAAACGTTCAATATCTGTACCGCAAGGAATTATATCAATATTCCCTTTTGCTGAAACAAGGGTACGCATATGTTCTTGTTCTTGCGGCGAAGTTGCAACAATTCTTTGTGCTGTTTCTAATATCTGTTTTTCTACTCCTAAGCGGGTACTGGCAATTAAAGGAATCGCTTTTACGGTATTGTACTTAACTGCTCCCAAGGAGTGATATGTATGGACAAGTTGACTTGCTTGTTTTTGCTTTAACTGCATACCAACCCAACTAGAAAGCCAGTAATTGGTATGGATTAAATTATATATGACTCCGTTCTCTTCTTGAAACTTCAGAAAATTGTCTACGAATTCTGGTAAATGCCCAAAAAGATTGTCTCGTGGCACAAAATCAACATTACCAGCTTTCAAACGAATTGTTCGACAATTAGGAGAATGCCAAACAATATTGGACTGCTCTACATTAACTTTACGGGTAAACATATCAACTTGCCATCCCAGTTCAGCTAATGCTTCCCCTACATGACGAACGTAAACGTTTTGCCCTCCAGCTTCTTCCTTACCTATTTCAATCGCTGGATCGCCGTGGACGGAAATTAAGGCGATGCGTTGTTCTGTTGCAAGGTTCATAATTTGTTGGTTAAGAAATGTGATTGATCTATAGGTAGCTGCGCTGATTCGCTTCAACCCGTAAGACCAAAATCTTTGTAAATGTTTATCTAAGTTTTATTTTAATTTAATATGTGACATATTTTTACATCTTTGCTATCACTTTTACCTTTACTACTTCAGTAATAATATTGATGTTTTTTATGTAATAAATATTATGAAATCATCATTTATTACCTAAATTATCCCCAAAATTTCGTCAAATTTATCGATATAAATTATCATTTTAAGTATGATTTTTAACTGTATATTCAGATGTTTAGTACTTTAAAATCAAAAATTAAAGAATAAAATAACACATTTATTTATGGCATTAATACTTAATAAAAAGTGAATTAAAAACTAAATTAATGTTTTATTTTGATAGTGTAGAAATACAAAAGCAATAATTTATTTAATTAAAATAAATAAACAAATATGTGTTTTACTATACATAGTATGGAATTAGGAAGTAAGTTGTACCTTACGCTACTTTTTGCTAAAAATTCCCATAGCGCGATTTAAGTAGTCTAATTGTATGAATAAGAACTCGAATAGCAATCTAAAAATATGCATAGTATAGGATTTTCTAATAGTTATTCAATGGAGTGGTTTCCAGATTTATCTTTGGAGTGAATCCAAAACCTAAAATAATAGCGTCCCCTCAATTGCGATCGATCCGTTTTTTGTGTGTTGATTGATTTTTTAGACTTTGATCGATTAATTGTTTGGCGTTAGCCATATTCAGCTATGAATTAGCTACTACTGCAAAAACATTTATACCCGTCTTAAAAATTTAAATCCTTCTCCGCAGCGAGGAATCTTAGTGCAGCATCTCGCCTTAACCCTCCAGATGCGGGCGATCGCAATATATATCTAATCTTGCCTAATTACTTGTATTTTTTACTTATAAATACGAAGTATTTTTTACTTATAAATACGAAAACCTTACCCTGGGGGATGTATTGCTAGGTCTCAAACAATGCCACAACCATTACTTTATCTAAATGACTGAGTAATGCCAATTGTTATAACTCAACCGCATTGCATTATAGATTAAATTTGTTTGGGTGTGAAACAATATATATATTTTTTAATAATCACAATTTTAAATCAGAATTTGAATCGGACTCTAAAACTATATAACGATAAAAGATTACTAATAAAACTAATAAAACTAAAGATTTTATATGTAAAGTCGATAATATAAGCTCTTGTTAGCCATTTACAACGAATATTTCTGAACATTCCTGTATATGGTACAAGAGCTACGAATACACTGCAAAAACTTACCAATAATTGGCATAAACTTAACAACGTGAACTACCTACACTCTCCGTCAGGCGTGAGTGTAGGCTTCCCAATTCACAGAGAATAGCCTGTAAATCACTTAGTTGGTAGTCTGAGCGGCAAGCATTTCCTTTAGCTTTTCTAACTCCGCAGCCCAACGAGGATCTGGATTGACTCCACCATCGGAGGAAGAAACACCTGCACTACTGGTATCTCTAGAGCCACCACCGCCGCGACGAGATTTTTTCGCTTTTTTACTACTACTACCACCAGTTCTAGGGGTACTAGAGCCACTAGTCACAGGAGTTGGTGTCGGTGCCTTGGAAATTTGTGGCTGTTCTTCGCCTTCCTCACTACTCTTGCTGCGAGGTAACGCTTTCTCCAACTTAATCGGAGAATCTTTGAACATTAGACCATTATATTTTTCAATAATTTGGTCGGCTTGCTCGTCGTTATTCACAGTCATAAAACCGAAGCCGCGACACTTGCCAGTCTTGCGGTCTTTGATTAATTTAGTAGTAATACTGCTACCTTCTTCAGCAAAAACTTCTTGCAATTCTGATTTGTCGATTTCTTCTTTAGGTAAGTTGCCTATGTATAGACGAATGGACATGAAATAACCTCCAATGTATTTAGATGAAGATGAGCGGGTTTAAAAAAACTTGGTTTTAAAGATGACAGACATATGTTATTAAATAACACTGTCGCAGACTATCTTTTTACTGCAAACTGTCAATCTTTACAATACAATTTTTCCCAAGCTAATTTTTTAAGCTAAAAGCGCACGCTCAAAAGCGCAAACACTTTAATCCCAAAAATTATAAATTCTGCATTCTACTTCTGGCAAAACAAAACTTTTTCAATGCTCTTTTATTATGAAGATTTAAACACCATTTCCTACAATATCACGGTATTCTAAACGCAGCTAGTTCAGCACACACAAATTAGCCCAGTATTTAATGCATAGTAGCATACAATACATTTTTTCGTGAAGCAAACCCCTTTTAAGAAACAAAAACCAGCCAGCGGCTGGTTTATTTCCTGCTGTGTTGGAACGACAAAAGGGGGAAAATAATAGCGCAAGCAGCCTTTTACATCAATTCAGCTTAAAGCCTTGTAATGATTCTGGGTTGCATTGGTTATTGTTAATAAATGTAACATTTGATTTGATATTTCGCAACTTTTATTTACAAAAAGATTTCCACTGATTCAGAAGGATTGATAAATTAGCTGGTTAAAATAATGTAAGCACCCCAAGCGAAAGTAGCTACCGTGAGAATAGTAGACCAAATGGGATGAGGACTATTGACCATTTTGCCACTTTGGGTTTTTAAAGTTTGAATATCCAACCAAGGTGTTGCACCTCGTCGTAACCAGCCAGTGACACAAACTCTTCTACCGATAAAGTCTTGGGGGTTGAGAGATTGTCCCAACCAAGAAACATGATGTAATTTCACCAAATTCAAACCTACTTGGAGAATTAAATCTTGTCCTAAATAGTTACGACTACCGCGACGACCTAATAATTTTCCGGAAAACTCCACTGCGGTACTGTCTATGGGTAAGGTAGCTGGATTTGTAAATAATTCTGGTAAAGACTCAGAGGTTTGTAAATCTTCAGATTTAATATCAACAAACAAGGAATTTATTCTAATTAAACTACCCAGACTAAAGCCGATTAGCATAAAACCTGTAACGAATTTCCAGTCG
>JBHJOU010000396.1:0-4962 GCA_050329355.1 Rivularia sp. (in: cyanobacteria) | reverse complement strand
GTTTCCAATCAATTACTTTCCCTAATAAAAGGGAACCGTCAATGGCTTCATTAACAAAACAACAATACAACTTTGTGTTTCCAATCAATTACTTTCCCTAATAAAAGGGAACACTTCTATAATACTTCCTTACTTTACTTGCAACTTTCTGTTTCCAATCAATTACTTTCCCTAATAAAAGGGAACAAGTTAGTTAGTTAATTAAACCTAAAAGATATTGTTTGTTTCCAATCAATTACTTTCCCTAATAAAAGGGAACATCCTGATGAAGAAAGTAGAAGGGCATGGATTCACACTTTAGTTTCCAATCAATTACTTTCCCTAATAAAAGGGAACTTCTCCTAGGAGAAGAGGAATATCTTCATGGCTTAACTAGTTTCCAATCAATTACTTTCCCTAATAAAAGGGAACTGAAGAGACTACTAAACATTTGTAAAGGACAATCATTGTTTCCAATCAATTACTTTCCCTAATAAAAGGGAACTACTCATGTATATACTGGGTTAGGTGTTTCCCCCAGGGAGTTTCCAATCAATTACTTTCCCTAATAAAAGGGAACAAAACAATGTTTAACATAAATGATGACGCTGATTAGTTTCCAATCAATTACTTTCCCTAATAAAAGGGAACATCTCAAGCTATTGAGAAAGCTAGATTAACTCCTACTGTTTCCAATCAATTACTTTCCCTAATAAAAGGGAACTCCATCTTCTCCTTCAATCCAAAACGTAATTAATGAAGGAGGAGTGTTTCCAATCAATTACTTTCCCTAATAAAAGGGAACTGATAATAAGGTGGATTTACAATTCTCTCAAGATTTTGTTTCCAATCAATTACTTTCCCTAATAAAAGGGAACACCCGTGTTGTTTTTGTCAACCCTTCTATAAGAAATGTTTCCAATCAATTACTTTCCCTAATAAAAGGGAACTAAAAGAGTTACGTAAATAAATAATTTGAATTGAGGGTTTCCAATCAATTACTTTCCCTAATAAAAGGGAACAAAAGAGGGAAAGATGTTTAAGTTAATTCTTGTTAATGTTTCCAATCAATTACTTTCCCTAATAAAAGGGAACACCAACATCTGCAACTGCAAATCTTGGTTTTCTTTAACAGTTTCCAATCAATTACTTTCCCTAATAAAAGGGAACATTAGCAGGTTACAAGGTTAACTGGAGAGTGAATCTTACCGTTTCCAATCAATTACTTTCCCTAATAAAAGGGAACATACTCGCTGACTACACTAATGTAATCTTATCCTTGTTTCCAATCAATTACTTTCCCTAATAAAAGGGAACTAAAGCTCAAGGAGAAGATACTCTTAAAAAAGAGTGTTTCCAATCAATTACTTTCCCTAATAAAAGGGAACCCCTAAATTGTAAACCCTTACCCAGCCAAGCGTCCAGATGCACTTTGCGAAGGGTGGTAAAAATCTACAGTCAAAAGCAGATAAATTCATCATTAATACTCTTCAAATGCTTACAGGGAGCGATAGCGAGGGGGTAAACGGAAAAATAGTATTTTCAGCTATTCTCTTAACCCCTGGCAATAATTAGATAATGACCGAACTAGGAAATGTCGTAATCGCAGGCCCGACACCCCAAACTTCAACTTGCCCAACAGTATGCTGGGATAGAGGATAAAAGCGCAGACTATCTTCTGCTAATTTTATAACTTTACGGAGTCGCTTACATAATTCTTTGAATTTAGCTTGAGGAAGTTGACATTCAAAAACTGAATATTGCACTCGTTGTCCGTAACCTTCTAGTAAATCGGAAACTTTTTTGCGCCGTTTATCGCAAGGAATATCATAAGCTACCACATACAGAAGCATAATTCATAATTGCAAATTACCTAATTTGATAAGGCTTATATTGATAGCTGGGATTGTAAACAAACTGCTTGTAAGCTTTAACTTGTCGCGTCAATATATCCCAACGCGGTTGTTTTTCTTTGTTGTCATCTTGTATTTGTTCTTCCATACGTTGTAAAAATGCTTGTAAATACTTCCTTCTTCCGGTGTCGTTCAAAAAACAACCACCATCTCGATAGTTAAAATCATTTTGAGCATCAATCACTCGACTATTTACTAACCACAGCATCAAAGAATCCACAATAGGAGCGCGAAATTCTTCGATTAAATCTGAAGCTAAAGCCGCGTGTCCATCATTACCAACGTGCAATGAAGCATAATATGGATCTAATCCTTGCAATTCAATTAATGCTAATAAATGATTCCACAAAACCTGATAGCCGAAACTTAGTATCGCATTTACTTGATTCCCTGGAGGGCGACGACTGCGGGAGGTAAAAATAAAATCGGAATTTGTTAGGCATTCTCCTAATAAACCAAAATATTGCGCTGCTCCTGCACCTTCAAAACCCATCAATTTTTCTCGACTTTCTGCAAGAGTTGCTTGATTTGCGAGATAATCGAGACTTTGTAGCACTGCTTCTATATTTGCCGATTCCAATCGTTTTTTTTGTCGTCTTATTAAAGTACGACTATTTTTTAATTTTGCTTTGACAATTGCACGAGCAGTTATCAAATTATCAATTAGTGAAAGCTGTTGCTGGTAACGCGAAAGTTGACGATAACCCCGCGCTATTGGTAGTATTCTTCCGTAACAGTAACCCATTCGCGACAGGTAAGCAATCGGAATATCGTTCCACAAACAAGCCCGAATTGCTTGAGTAGTTACCTGGGATTTACCAAAAATTAGAACTTGTTCCAGTAAAGGTAGCTGCACTTCACCCAAAATATTATCGCCCTGTTTTACCAGCAAAGATTCTTTTTTTAACGAGACATAACAGTTTTGTTGAGAGACGTAGAGTGTTTGCACTTTAAGAATATAGCGAATAAGTTAAAAGGCAAAAGTTAAAAGGCAAAATAAAACTTATTTTCCGCTTTCAATTCCTGTGTCTGCGTATTCTTCCGCTACGCGAGTTACCCAAAAATTCAGCATTTTGTCCTCCATCCAGCCATAATAAAACCCTGTCTGCAACTGTGGAAACTGCAAATGTTGAAGCAGTGACTAGCAAAGTATTTATAATTACACCCGCTAAACCCATTGGTGCAATCAGCAATATTATCAAAGTAATCGCGCCATTGCTGATTGAAACTAATGTATTGCGAGTAAAAGCAGTGCGAAGTGAGATATACATTTTTCCCCTATTTATTTAAAAATTAGTATTTATAGCCGTTAATGAAATTTTTAATGCTATATATTTGATTTCTAATTTACTGGAAAATATCGCTGAATGACTATAAAAAGAAAATATTCAACCTACAGAGACTAAATATATATAAAGCTGATTTATACTGAATTGAGCCAGTAAATATTAATATCTTTAAACATTTTCTTTCAACTTGACAAAACCGACTCCAAAGCATAAACAATAATTCAATGGAACAAGCCTGCGAACGACTCTTACTTTTAATCGCTACTTTCCTCAAATATCCGGGAGTTGGATGTCCCGATATCGAGTCTAATAGGGAAAAACATCACGATGCAATATCACAAGTCCAAAAACGCTTGCAAGAGTTAGCAAAAAGTTTAGATATCGAACTTCCACCGGGTTATCCAGCTATTCCCACACTGCGGAAAGATTTAAATATATTACGTAAATACGGGATTCTCGACCAACGGATGTATCGTTGGGGTTATTATTTGGGTACTGGTGCGATGTCGATTGAAGAGTTGAAAGTTGCTCTCAATGCTTTGTTTGCACAGGTGAAATTTCAAGGACATCCTCAAGTTAAACTAATATATGAGTCATTGGAAAAACGTCTGCGGAATTTGGACATACAACTCCAAGGCGAATTATTTTACCCAGTACGCCAGCACTTAAATCGCGCAATTGTCTATACTGATCCGGAAGAGATGGTCGCAAAAGGTAAAAATAAGGACAATTTATATCATCAAATTCCCTTACTTGAAAAAGCCATCAGTCAAGGACAAGCTATCGAAATCTCGCGCCAATCTTCACCCTACAACAAAAACCGTATCGGAATGATGCAGATATATCCCCTGCAATTGATTTACCATGATATTGCTTGGTATTTACTTTATGAATACTGCGAAAACGGACATTTTGCAATTGGTAGAGTGAATCGTTTTGCTAATTACTGCAAACCATCCGACGATAAGCCTAGAGGTGTTGCAGCACAATCGGAAAATCTCAAACAAGCTTATCAACTTATCGAACAAGGTTGGGGATTAAAGTTAGGTCATGTAGAAGAACAACGTTTAGAATTAGCTGGTGAATTACCATTAACTACTGTTAAAGTCAGGTTTTATCATCCCGTCGCTACTTTTATTTTAGAGGGGGATAAACGTCATCCCACCCAAGAAATTACCAAAGTAATCAAAGATAAATCTTCGGGGGAATTGGTATCTGTTGATTATACTGTAAGCTTGCCGCGACGTTCTTTTGATGAATTTCTGCTTTGGGTGCATCGTTATATGGATTCAGTAAAAGTTATCTCACCATCACAGTTAGTTGAAAGACATCGCACAGCAGCGCAGAAGTTGTTTGAGAGATATACTTCGTAATTCGGGTAGTTGCAGGCAGTAAAACCAGACTTTTCATTACTAATTAAACACACTTTTGGTAAAATTTATTACTAATATTTTTAGCTAGTTCAACATTTTTCTAATTAATAAAAAATCCGTAACTGCTGGTATCTGTATCTATTATCAGCGGTTATCGTTTTACGGCTCACGCCGATTAAAAAGTGAAGTCTGTAAAATCAAAGATTAAAATATGAAAACTCCGCAGGAAATAACCAGCGAACTAAACCAATTTTATGGTTCAACTACTCTCTACAAACACTGGCTCGGTTTGAAATATACCGATGGTATAAAATACTTAGCTCACGAAGCTAATTGTTACTGGTTATTGGATGCTATTGCTTCACATCAAACGAAGAATTTACTATCAGATCCAAGACTGAGAGAATT
>JBHJOU010000564.1:0-10731 GCA_050329355.1 Rivularia sp. (in: cyanobacteria) | reverse complement strand
AAACCCTTAGTTTATATCTTTGCTTTAATACCTTTAATCGGTATTTTTCTAATTTGGCAATTACTCAAAAGCTTGAATGAAAAAGCTGATAGAATGCCTTTTATTCTGACAATATTGCTTTTTCTACTAACTTTTATCGGATTAGCTTTGATTGTATTTCCCTACATTATTCCCAGCAAAATTACCATCTATCAAGCTGCTGCTGACCCCAGTTCACTGGTAATTATGATTATATTTATCGGTGCTTTAATCCCGATTATGTTGTTCTACAATCTTTATTCGTATATCGTTTTTCGGGGTAAAGTTACTGGAGATAGTTATCACGGATAAAAACGATAAGAAAGAAGTCGGGTTTTTCAAATCAATATTTGTAATCATAGATAAATTCTCAGAAAAACCCTACTTCTATAAATTTTGAATTACATAGATTACTCCTATCCCGCTCGAAAATTACTTATTTCTGTTTATCTCTTGCCTTTGCGTTCTCTGCGTCTCTGCGGTTTTTTTTTCAGTAATCTAAAAAAGAAATCGGGTTTTTAGAATCAATATCTGTAATCATAGATAAATTTTCATAAAAACCCGACTTCTATAGATTGAAGCAACGTATCATAACTACTTCAAAGCCATCCAACCACCAACCCACAATCCTGTATAAAACCGAAGTACTTTACTAAAACCAGCTTGTTCCAATAATTCTAAAACTCTAGTTTCTGAAATTTGATAAACACCTTGATCCATTATCTCTAAAAGTTCTATTTGTTTCGCTTCTGGTATTCCTGTCTGCTGCCAAAATTTCTTTATTAAAGAAACTATTTGCTGAAAATCATCTGTTCCTTTCTCACCAAACACATCAACTAATACAAAAGTACTAGATGATTTTATTCTCCGAATAATGCTTTGTAAAAATGCCAATTTCCCACCATCATCGGGAATAAAATGCATGACTAAAATACTTGTTGCTGCATCGTAAGTTGAAGTTTCTGGTAAGTTGTCAGTATATCCTTGAAATAATTTAACTTGTTCGGATAAATTATGCTGCTGTATTTTATCTTGAGCAATAGCAAGCATCTTTTCGGAAGGATCAACACCTAAAATTTGCCATTTAGAATTACCCTTTGCAAACTTGATTAATTCCATTCCCGTACCAGCACCGACAACTAATATATTAGCTTCCGGAGGTAAATTAGCCTGCAAACAAGCTAAAGCCATTTGATGCATCGCTTCATAACCAGGTAAAGCTAAAGGTGCCATGTTATCGTATTCACTACCAGCAATCGGCGCATTCCGATCAAAATCAATAGTTTGTTTATTCATTTGTTATTACCGTTATGTATAGAAAATTTCAGTTGAGTCTAATACACTAAAACCTCACCCCCTTCCCCTCTCCTTGGCAAGGAGAGGGGTGCTCAGAGGGCGGGGTGAAGTAAAATTTTTATTGCACCCAAGTGAAAACCGCTATATATAACCTACTCCCTAATTCCTTAGAATAAAAATAATTTTTTCACTCACCTACTTAACCGATTCTAAAGCTTTTAAAGCAGCTTGAATAATATCGTAGTAAGGATATTGAAAAATATCAACTTTTTGAGCTTGTTCGCGATTGATTCCTAATAAACCAATTTCCTCTCCTGATTTAATTGCTAAAACTTTTTCTTCAGGACTTTTAATTCTTAATTCTGCTGAATCACCATTTTTATAAATACCACAAATATACTCGCGACCATTATATTCAAATGTGGTTCTAACAGGTTTATCTTGATAACTAAAAGATAATTGAGAATTGCTTGGCAGTCTAACACCTAATAGTTCCAATTCTATATTAGTATTACCATTGAAGTTATTTTCTTTAAGTTTATAAGCGATATCAACTAGCGGTGGTAGAGGAAAATAATCGCGCCATCGCCAAGCTATACCCTTGATTTTATATTGTTGTCCGTCGATAATTTGAGCAACTGTAAACTTAATATGCCCTTTACCAACGATTTGCTGTTCAATTACTTTAACTTCTTGAGTGCAAAACACTGGATTTGGGTTATCAATTCCACAGGGTTCTAAAGCGTTGATTTGTTGGTAAAGTTCTCTATTAACTTGATCGAGATTGGCTAAGGTATCAATTTTGAGTAAAGGTTTGAGGTGCTGCAATTCTAGACATTGATTTGCAAATTCGCTCAAACGCTGGCGCACTAATTCCAGATTTTCTACTGGTAAAGAAAAGCCTCCTGCTGCTTTATGTCCTCCGTATTTACCTAATAAATCATCGCAAGATTGCAAGGCTTCAAACACATTAAATTCGGGAATTCCCCTTGCAGAACCGCGAATGTGTTTATCATCTTCATTAGTACCAATAAACACCGGAACTCCATAACGTTCCACTAACCTTGAGGCAACAATCCCAATAACTCCATGATGCCAATTTGGTTGAACAATAACTAATACTCGGTCATCTTTTAAATCAGCAACATATTCGGTTTCGACAATTTCAATAGCTTGTTTTCCGATTTGCTCGCACATTTCTTGACGACTCGTGTTAGTAGCTTCGCATTGCATTGCACGTTCGAGAGCTATTCCCATATCGTCAGTAGTCAATAATTCTATCACAATTTGCGGGTCGCCGATTCTACCTATAGCATTAATTCGCGGTCCCAAACGAAAACCGATATCATCAGGCTTAAGGGATTTTGGATTTTGGATTTTGGATTTTGGATTGTTAACTATTTGCTCCCCATCTCCCTTGCTCCCCATCTCCCTTACTCCCCAAGGCTTGTACACCTGCCATTTGAATCAAGGCTTGTATACCAGCTAATTTAGATTTGGGTAACAATCGTAAACCGCGTTTTACCCAAGTACGGTTAACTCCTACTAAAGGGGCTAAATCTGCAATTGTTCCTAAAGCAAATAATTCCAACATGGTATCTGATATTTCTTCAGTTCTACCTAACTGTTGCGCTAAAGACATCGCTAAAATATAAGCTACACCGACACCAGCAACACCACGATACACAGAAGTAGAAGGTAGTAATTTAGGATTTAAAATCGCATCGGCTGGGGGTAATTGCTGAGGAATGTCGTGATGATCTGTAATAATTGTTTTTAATCCTAATTCCTTGGCTCTGGCAATGGGTTCAAATGCAGAAATCCCATTATCTACCGTTAAAATTATCTTTACGCCTTCATCGTGAAAATCTTCAATAATCCGTTTATTGATACCATAACCTTCGTGCATCCGACTGGGGATAGCATAATCCACATCAGCACCGAAAGTTCGTAGACTCCGTAATAATAAAGCAGTGCTAGTCATGCCATCAGCATCGTAATCACCGCAAATGGCAATTTTTTCTTGAGACGCGATCGCCCTTCCAGGGCGCGTGCCGATCGCACTTTGCAGCAATTCTACACTAATGGCTAAATCTGGAAACTCATCTAAGGGTTCGGGTAAATTTAATGATTCTGGATGTAAAAATATTTGTGCAGTTTCGGGTGAATCAAAACCGCGATTGATCAACAATTGGTTAATTAAAGGTGACATATCAGTCACCATTGCCAATTTTTGCGCTAATTCTGGATTTTGCGGATACATTTGCCAGCGTTGCTTGGGTAAACGTTGACTACGGGGAGATTTCGGTTTAAATTCGTCTGGCATAATCAAAAATAGTTAAGAATTAGGCGAAACTAATTGCGATCTGTAGCATACCTTAAACATCAAAAGATTTAAGGTTAAATAGTTTTCTCTCCACTTTATTTATAGGTCAATTTAGCCAGATGTTTTGAGTATACTAGATCGAATATTTTTAAGTTTGGATTGCAGTGGATGCGATCGCTTGGATTTGTATCAGTATACAGGCGGTTATTTACGTATAAATTTTTTTATTCATTAAAAAACTCCAAGATTTTATTTTCTCTTCATAAATAAAATCAGCATCCATACTGTAGCTATAAAGCATTATTAAATATCAGTATTAGATAGAGGTAATAGCAGTTCCCATTTAAAAACTTTGTTTACTTATTGGGGTATATATGACATTTAATGGCGTAGATAATAAATTAGATACGACCAAAAGCTTGACTATCTTTTCCGAAAGGCAAAAAGATTCGTTAGAGGCAAATATTAATACTAATGGTAGTAGTAGCTATGGCAGCATTATTAATGACGCAGTGCAGGAAGCACAAGTGTCATTACAAAAATTTGCTGCAAGTTCAGATTTTACGGCTTCGATGAATACAGCCTTTGGTAATAGTTTCGATGCCAAAGCTATATCAAAGCTACAGCAAAGCTGGTTGATGGGGAATTTTGGTGATTTACCCCAAATTAAAATATCTGGGGATTTAGATGTAATTGGTGCAAATGGTGCTTACGCAAGTAAGACGGATACTATCTATTTATCTCAAGGTTTTGTAGAGCAAAATGCTCGGAATATTGGGGAAATTAAAAGTGTTTTATTAGAAGAAATTGGACACGCGGTTGATTTTCGGATTAATCTTGTTGATGCTGCTGGGGATGAAGGGGATATTTTTAGCGCTGTTATTTTGAAGAAAACTCTCAGTAATGAGGAATTGGTTGCTTTAAAAGTTGAAGATGATACTAATTCAATCTTCATTGAAGGGAAGTTTACCCAACTAGAATTATCGGCAGCACTTAGAAATAAAACAGAAATGCTTTTAGGAAATCGAGTTGACTTCAACGGTGATGGTAAAACAGATTTTCTACGTCAAGAAAAAGGTCACTTTGCTGACGATAGGTTTGGAATGCTTGAAACTTATTTATCAAGTGGTAATGGTTCTTTCAGAAAAGCTTGGGTAAGTCAGGATGCCAGCAGAGGTTTTCATGGTGACATGACAAATCTATTTATGGGAGATTTCAATGGTGATGGTAGAACAGATTTTCTGCGACAAGAAAAAGGAGCTTTCGCTTCAGACCAGTGGTGGATGTTTGAAACTTTCATCTCTAATGGCGATGGTTCGTTTACTAGCCGTTCTGTGATGCATGATACTGCAATGAATGGTGATTTAACAAATCTGTTTATTGGTGATTTCAATGGTGATGGTAAATCGGACTTTATTCGCCAAGAGAAAGGTCATTTTGCTAGTGATACGGGACGAATGTTTGAAACCTATCTCTCCAATGGAGATGGCTCTTTCAGAAAAGCTTGGGTAAGTCAGGATGCTAGCAAAGGTTTTCACGGGGACATGACAAATCTGTTTATGGGAGATTTTAATGGCGATGGTAAAACAGATTTTCTCCGACAAGAAAAAGGAGCTTTCGCTTCAGACCAGTGGTGGATGTTTGAAACTTTCATTTCCAATGGTGATGGTTCCTTTACCAGCCGTTCTGTGATGCATGATACTGCAATGCATGGTGATTTAACCAATTTATTTATCGGTGATTTCAATGGTGATGGTAAATCGGATTTTATTCGCCAAGAGAAAGGTCATTTTGCTAGTGATACGGGACGAATGTTTGAAACCTATCTCTCCAATGGAGATGGTTCTTTCAGAAAAGCTTGGGTAAGTGAGGATGCTAGCAGAGGTTTTCATGGGGACATGACAAATCTATTTATGGGAGATTTCAATGGCGATGGTAGAACAGATTTCCTCCGACAAGAAAAAGGTGCTTTAGCTTCAGATCAGTGGTGGATGTTTGAAACTTTCATTTCAAATGGTGATGGTTCTTTTACTAACCGATTTGCAATGCATGAGATACCAATGAATGGCGATTTAACCAAGTTATTTGTTGGCGATTTTGATGGGAATGGCAGATCTGATTTCTTACGTCAAGAAAGGGGAAGCTTTGCAAGTGATATTTACGGAATGTTGGAGACTTACACCTCTAATTCAAATGGATCATTCACCAAGCGTTGGCGGGTAGATCAGCACGCAATGCATGGGGATTTTACTAACTTGTTTACAAATAATTCTGCACGTCCTCAAGTAACTATCGCTCCCCCAGTTTCATCTGGCTACTACCGTGAATTATCCTCATTAACTGTCGAAGAATGGGATAAATTAGGTGGTGAAAGCGCACAATTTGGAAATCTTGCAAATTTTACTGGGGGAGATAAAAATACACAAAATATCTCTAACAATGCACTTCAAATATATAAAGATATGTCTAAAGCAATCTTTGGAACTGAAAACAAAGTTAATTCAGGGTATGCTTATGACTATGGCTACTACGGGGCATATGGAGCGCATTCGGGTATTGATATTCAAACAAATGAACAACAAATACTAAAATCTGCAACTAACGGTATTGTCGCAGTTGCTCCGTTTCAATACTCAGCGAAAAATGGTTGGTGGATGGCAATTGACGAAGTAAATGCTTCTGGTCAAAAAACAGGTCGTAGGTGGTGGTATGGGCATCTTGATTTTAATGGTTCCAATTCAACTTCTAAGCTTGCTTTAGGAACTAAAGTTATGGCAGGACAAACGCAAATTGCCAGAAAAGTTCTTAATAACCAAGGTCATTTACACTTGACAGTTAGCACTCCAACTACGGAGCAATTAAATACACCAGTTGGTAAAAGTGACTATAACAATGTTGCCAATGGCAAAATTGACTTAAATCGCAATGGAAAGTATGAGGATGGAGAAGAATACAATAGGTCAGTAAATGTGGTTAGAGAACGAACAACTAACCCACTTCATGCTTATTGGTTGTTTAAAAATATTTAGTAACGTAGCGACTGTATTAAAAGTCCAGCGATCGCAAACATTCCTCCAAATATAATCGCATTTGTTAAGTTTGGGAGTTTATGCGGTCGCATTTTGTAATTATGCACAGTGCGATCGCGTTTCCATACCATACAGAATAAAGTGCGAAGCTTGCGCGAAGTAAGTAGTTCGCGCTATGGTTAGCTATACATATGTTTTAAAATAATAGTTACAATATCTATAAAAACAGGGTGACACAAGTAAAATTGTGAAAATACAAGATACAGCGATAATTCCAGAAGAAAAAATTACCCGTTATCTTTTGGTTCCGAGAATTAAAGATGATAAATCCAAATTTTTAGCTCAAGCTGGGTTTAAACAAGATAATCCAGAGGAATTATTAAAAGCAATTAAACAGCTTGTGATGACAACAGAAGCAGTAAAAGATAGTACGAATGAATATGGAACTTTTTATATAATAGAGGGTAATTTACAAGGTGTTAATGGACATGAATTAACAGTTGTGACGGTTTGGTTACAATCGAAAGATGACGAGAGTTTTCGTTTTATTACCCTTAAGCCGAAAAGATAATAATTATGAAATTTGAACTTTATCAATATGTTGCTCTGTGTCGTGACATTCCAGAATATAGCCTCAAACGTGGAGATGTTGCTATGCTCGTCGATTATGTCGCACATCCAAATGGTGGAGAAGATGGATATATATTAGAGGTGTTTAATGCTGCGGGTGATTCAATCGCTATTTTTACTGTCCCTGTTTCAGCAGTTGCAAAGTTAACTAGTGATGCAGTTTTGGCTGTACGTTCTTTGGCTGAATTGAAGTAGTGTTAGCGATCGCATTTGTTGAGTTTGAGAGTTTACACGAAGTAAGTCGTTCGCATTTTGTAACTATGTAGAGCGCGTATTTCACCACCGTAGCGATCGCGTTTCTGATTGCGTTAGGCTATAATTCAGTATTCTTCAAGGAAAGCAGATGAACTGGAAGCTTGATGAAGCCCAACAAAAACTCTCTCTTGTGATTGATGCGATAGCCTTAGAACCCCAATTAATCTTCAAACAAGATGAATTAGTTGCTGCGATCGTAGAACCTAAACTTTTTCAAGAATTTCTAGTTTGGTATCAGCAACAAAAAACCCCTCCTCTGGCAGATGCTTTTACCGAACTACGCCAACTCTGTGTAGAAGAGGATTATATTTTAGATATTCCTGCACGACAAGGGGAACGACACAACCCATTCGCCGAAGAATAGCATGAGTATTCTCTGTGATACTAACATTATCAGCGAGCTAGCTCGTCCAATACCAAACCCAGGAGTCCTTACCTGGAGGACCGTTTACGGCGGGGAGTATGTCAATGTCAGGTAATTCCCATCAGTCTAGAAATTGCTAAAGATGCGGGTGAGTTGAGAGGATACTTGAAAACTCAAGGTAAACCTCGCACTCAGGCTGATATTTTAATTGCTGCAACAGCCAAAATTCACCAACTAACACTAGTAACAAGAAATACAAAGGACTTCGAGGAATGCGATATTTCTATACTTAACCCTTTTGCTTAAAGAGTTTATGGGAAGCTTGCACGACGTTATGCGATCGCCTTTTGTAATTATGCACAGCGCGATCGCATTTCCATTATCATATACGGTTGGCTAGTGCGATCGCATTTCTGTGTTTGTTGATTAAGTGCGATCGCTTTGTATCCAGAGTGCGATCGCCTTTGTGTATATTTTCTACTACAAGGCGATTGTCCAATCCTCAATCGTTAATCCTGCTACTTTACTAAAATCTCGATGATTGCGAGTTAACAGAACGAATCCACCAGATAAAGCAATTGAAGCGATTCGTGCATCCATTTTTGCCAGTTTAATTCGTTGTGACTGTAATTGCTCAAATGCCGCAGATGCATTACGGTCGAATCCAACAAGAGGCAACACTTTAAAATCATTAATAAGTCGTGCCATCATTTCATATCCTTTCACAACATCGTCTGGGTTTAGAGCGCGATTGATATAAGCATGACAGCCAAGTATTTGTTCATGAAATGTCACGCTAGACACGGCAAAATCTGATAGCGGATGTTGAGCCATACGTGCCGAAATGTTGATGTAATCTTGCCCAGATTGACGTTGAAGAATACTGAGATGATCTGTATCTAATAAATATTTCATACCTCGTCGGTTTGGACTTCGAGAAGAGACTCATCCCCTTGACGAATTGCTTTCCCATAAGCGAGTATCTCTTCAAAAGCTGGCTCATCTTTAAAAGAGCCGGTAATTTGTTGCAGCCAATTCGTTTGTTGGGGAGTCGATACTTGCTTTTGCAACTGGACGATCGCAGATTCTACTGCTGCAAGCCGTTCTTCTAAAGAGGTGTTGGTTGCCATTTTGAATTTCTTATTTAATCGACAGTCCAATTATACAGAAAATTTCTAGATCATCTTGATGTGCAAGGACTCAGCCATCGCGTTTATTGGGTTTGGGAGTTTATGCGTCGGCTTTGTATCCAGAGTGCGATCGCTTTCCCATTGTCATATTTGATGAAGTGCGATCGCCTTTCTATCTGTCTTTTAGTGCAAAGCGATCGCTATACTAGAAATATGAATCTTACCTACGAACCGTAATGACAATCAAAGAATTGCTGTTGCAGGAAATTGATAATACCCCAAACGAATATCTAGAAGCACTACTTAATTTTTTGCGTATCAAGCTTTATTTGTTGTCGAGGAAGATGTTGTTTCAATTCTTCATGTTCGTCATAGTAGCCAATCTTATTTGGATGAAGAATCTGAGTAATTAGCATTTTTTTACAAATTACGTCGTGCAAGCTTCGCGTTTGTTGAGTTTGGCAGTTTAGGCGATTACGCTCTTTTTCCACAATGGGATCGCGTTTCTGTATTTATGCATAAAGTGCGATCGCAACAGTTGTAAACTACGCACTATATAATCATTTGACCTATTTTTTTCAATAAAATCAAAACATTACATAATTCATTTTCTCGTTTATATAAAGTTAATCTATCTGACAAACCATAAACTGGTTTATTGTCAATAATCACTAATTTTAGAAATTGAAAGTCCTCGCCATTAGTGACAAATCCATAAATATTTTTTTGTGGATTTTGAATTAAATTGGGACTAGAAAGCATATATGTCAAAGCTTGAGGAATTGCTTTTTGTAAGGAAAAATTTGTTCTTTTTGATTCAATTACCAACAGCCAAAACTGTTTATACAATACTAATACATCAATTCTTCCTTTAATTATTTCTTTTTGAATTCCATTATTTTCTTCACCATCTGTAATAGCGATTTCCTCACTAATTTCTATTGGTTCTTCTGTTGCAATCTGAAAAGGTGAACGATAAAATCCTGCTAAATCCAGTAATGGAGATAAAATCACTAATTTTACGGCTTCTTCTAAAAGCGGAGAATTTTCAACTAAACTGATATAGTTTGTTTTCACACGCTCTAAGTATTGCTTTTCTAAATCCGTCAGTTCTGGTAAATATTCCAAACATTCATCAAAAAAACTTTCATCGGTAGATTTTTGTAAGCTAAATTTTTCCTTTAAATCGGCAAGAGTTACATCTTGAGGTTGAATAATTTTAGGCATAATTTTTAGTTAACCATGTCTATTTTTAGGTTGGTGGAGCGTTTATATAACCTCGAAAATTGCTTGATTATCCACAATAACAAATGAGAAATTTAAACCAACAATTTAAATTCTTTGTCGTCTTTCAACTTTCTGTCAAATGTTACTCAAAACCGCTTCTCGTAAGTTACTAATCCAATCATTAATTCCATCCGCATTCAAACGATAGCTTAAAGGATGAGCAATTAACATCGCAGTACTTTCATATAAAGTGGCGATTTCCACCAAACCATTTTCTTTGAGGGTTTTGCCGGTGGAAACTATATCAACAATCGCTTCCGACATTCCCGTAATCGGTCCTAATTCTACAGAGCCATATAAGGGTATAATTTCTACAGAAAAATCTAAACTTTGAAAATAATCACGAGCGCAATTTACATACTTAGATGCAACTCGACAATCTGCGGGTAAATCCAA
>JBHJOU010000623.1:0-8395 GCA_050329355.1 Rivularia sp. (in: cyanobacteria) | reverse complement strand
CCGAGACAGAAGCTCTAGGTAGTAGTTTGGTATGGCGAAACTAGAGACAGATAGTCATTCTACTGATATCTTAAATGGTACGGCAAATACAAATTTTGGATAAAGCTTAACTTCATGGGAACAGGTTACCGACGGGTTTTACTTAAACTGAGCGGTGAAGCCTTAATGGGCAGTATGGGCTACGGAATTGACCCCGAGGTGGTTAATTCCATAGCTTCAGAAGTAAAAGAGGTTGTAGCCACTGGCGTTCAGCTTGCCATAGTCGTAGGAGGCGGAAATATATTTCGCGGGATGAAAGCTGCGTCGGCGGGTATGGATAGGGCCACCGCTGACTATATCGGCATGATTGCAACAGTTATGAATGCTATGACGTTGCAAGAATCCCTCGAACGAATAGGTGTACAGACGCGCCTACAAACCGCGATCGCTATGCAAGAAGTAGCCGAACCATATATACGTCGTAAAGCCATCCGTCATCTAGAATTAGGACTGGTGGTGATTTTTGGCGCGGGTTCTGGTAATCCCTTCTTTACAACTGATACGACAGCTGCCTTAAGAGCGGCTGAAATCGATGCGGAAGTGATTTTTAAAGCGACTAAAGTAGATGGAGTATACGATTGTGATCCACATACTAACAGCAACGCCAAGCGTTACAAATCACTAACATACGCACACGTTTTAAATAATGAATTGCGAGTAATGGATAGTACTGCGATCGCCTTATGTAAAGAAAACAATATCCCTATTCTTGTCTTTGACTTGAATACGCGGGGTAATATCCACCGCGCAGTCATGGGAGAATCTATTGGCACCATTGTGGGAGGTTCTTGTGAAATTAGCTGATGCTGAGAGTACAATGCAAAAGACCGTTGAAGCTACTCAACGTTCTTTTAATACGATTCGCACTGGTCGAGCCAATTCGAGTCTACTAGATAAGGTTATGGTTGAATATTATGGTGTAGATACAGCTTTGAAGTCTTTGGCGAATATCAGTACACCTGATGCTACTACCATCACAATCCAGCCCTATGACCAAAGCAGCTTGAATTCAATTGCAAAAGCGATTTCTCTTTCTGATGTGGGTTTAACTCCTAATAACGATGGTTCTATCATTAGGCTGAATATTCCGCCTTTGACTACTGAACGTCGTAAAGAATTTGTCAAACTCGCTTCTAAGTATGCTGAAGAAGGGCGCGTTGCGATTCGCAATATTCGCCGAGATGCTTTAGATTCGATTCGCAAACAGGAAAAGAATGCTGAAATTTCTGAAGATGAATCGCGAGATTTGCAGGATGAAGTGCAAAAATTGACAAATAAGTACACAGCCAGAATAGACGATTTATTTGGAGAAAAAGAAAAAGAAATCACAACTGTTTAAAATTGTGAATTGAAACAGTCCAGAGTGGAAGTTATTAACCATATAGTTATGAGTTAACTTCTAGCTCTGGGCTTTTTATTGGAAATATCGAATCAAACAAACTCAAAATATTGTGTTTTTTTAAATCAAGCGATGGCGAATACTAAGTACTTTTGTCGAAGATATATGGCAGTATTCATCTCAAATTTACTTAAACTTAATCAAATACCTGGAATATTTTACAAAAAGTTTTTAATTAATCTCCTCGCTTAATTGTAATTTATTAGCGGTTATGCAAGCTCTAAGTATTAAAATCAATAATCATAGAAGTTGGGTTTTTATGAGGATTTTCTAATATTACGGATATTTATATCGTAAAAACCCGACATATACCCCAGGAAAAATTCAGGTGAAAATATAATGTAAATTCAAATACATATAAGTAAATTAAAACTATACAAGCAAAATTATGGAATTTAAAAAATTTATCCTTGATAGTTATATTTACGGATGAACATAGTTAGTTAAGAATAAATATTCAGATAAATAGAAATGGCATAACTGTGAGTAAAATTTTTACGAACTAACTCGTAAAATCGGTAACATTTTAGTTTGATAAGCCGGTCATTCTTATACACGATATATTGAGGAGCAAAAGTTTAATTATATGTACGATTGCATCATCGTTGGCGCAGGTCCTGCTGGTGGCACAGCTGCATACCATTTAGCAAAACAAGGACATTCGGTACTTGTATTGGAAAAGGAATCCCTACCGAGGTATAAACCCTGCGGTGGTGGAGTGTCTCCTGCGATCGCCAAATGGTTTGACTTCGATTTTAGTCCTGTAATTTCTCTCAAGGTAGACACCATCCGGTTCACCTGGAAAAAAGGAGACCCTGTAGAAAGCAAAATCCAAACCATTGAACCAGTATGGATGGTACAGCGAGATGTTTTTGACCATTTCCTAGTGCAGCAAGCGCAGAATCTTGGTGCGGAACTCAAAGACGGTACTGAAGTAAAATCAATTGAGTTCAAAAGCGACTGTTGGCAAGTAAATACGGCAAATGGTACATTTTCGGCACGCTACTTGATTGCAGCAGACGGTGCAGCCGGACCAATGTCAAAATGGCTCGGTTTCAAAGAACCCAAGCGCCGTTTAGCAGCAGCTTTGGAAGCACCTGCTACATCTGGACAAGATAAGTCTAAGATTCAGTTTGAATTCGGCACAATTAAAAACGGCTACATTTGGAGTTTCCCAAAAGCAGATGGTCTTTCTATTGGGGCTGCAAGTTTTCTTGGTGGAGAACCTGATAATTTTACGAAAATTTTTCAGGATTGCAGTTCGATGTTGGGTGTAGATGTCAATGCTTGCAAAGAGTACAGCCACCCTTTGTGTTTGTGGAATGGAAATAAAACACTTCACACCCAAAACGCCGTCTTAGCTGGAGAAGCAGCTTGTGTAGTTGACCCGATGACAGCAGAAGGGATTCGTCCCTCAATTTTTAGCGGTATGAAAGCCGCTGAAGCTGTTAATAAAGCTTTGGGTGGCGATATTGATGCTTTAGAAAAATACACTCAAGTCATGACTGAAGAATGGGGCGCTGATATGGCTTGGGCGCAAAAGCTTGCAGGCGCATTCTATCGTTTCCCTGGTGTTGGCTACAAAGCGGGTGTAAAACGTCCTACTGGTAGCCAAATTATGGGTCAAATTCTTTGCGGACAATTACGTTATGGTGACGTTGTAGGTCGCGCTCTCAAGCGTTTGGTTCCTTTCGGATAATTTGGATCACAGAAGTCGGGTTTTTCACTAAAACCCGACTTATTTAGAAATTTGGGGTGAGAAGTCGGCTTTTTTGCCTAAATCTTAACTAAATTTATTCATTACAACGTACAAGGCTGCTGTGGCGATCGCCATACAAAATATTCCCGCAGCACCTGCTAGAGGTTTTTGGTTTTTACCTGTGATCCACTCAGATGTTTTACCAGTGTAATTAATTAAACAAAGTGTATCAATAGTTGCTATTGACCATACCCAACCGGCGTGCAATCCCCAAGCTAAACCCAAGCTGCCATTATCGGTAAATCTTGCCAATACCAACACCATTCCCATTAACCACAATCCGGGTATTTGAGGGATTGTTTCGCGTTGCTCCCAAACTAAATGTAGCAATGCAAAAATTAAGCTGGAAATTACTGCTGCGGTTAAAACTGAATAATCTTGTTCAAGTTGACTGAACAGAAAACCTCGAAATACCAATTCTTCAATACCACCCACTAATAGCCCTACCAACATAATCGAAAATAATGTGGATGGTACGGATTTGATATTTGATAGTTCTAAGCTGCATAAACCAAAATACAATTGACAACCAAATACAAAAGCTAAACTTACCACTGCTAAGCTAAAACCTGAAAATAGTGAATATAAAATTGACAAATTTCCGTTCCAACCATAACTTGCAAAAGATTTATCGGTAAGCCAACTAGTCAACAGTAGGACAAAGGGAACTAGTAAATAAAGAGAAACTAATAAAGGAATTTTTTGTTCGGGTTGCTCCCGTTGCTGCGGTTTCCAATCGAGTACTTTTGTCAAAATCAATCCAATCGGTAACCAACATCCTATCCAAATCAGAAAAAAAGCCATTACCACAACTAAAGAAGGCGCATCTTTCCACTGGGACACGAAGTTGTTGGTTAATGGCTCAAGTAAGGCTATCAAAATAAACGAAAGAAACACAACGGACTAATCTAATCGCTTTCAAGATGTTTTTTATTTCTGAATAAAAAAGAAAAAGCTGGCTGAAAATATCGAGTGTTCAGAAAAGAGAAGCATTAATCGCATCAATACTTCTCTACTGAGTGCTTTACGACTCGCAATTGAATCGCTTTACCTTTCTTTACTCAATTTTATGCCAAAAAAATCTCAGAGTAATCTAGTCGTTTAGGCACATTTAGCTTGATAAAAACTAATTAAAAATTTGCCAAAACAACTAACTTTCTACAATTGCACGGACAAGTTATCAAAAATTGTCTTCAAACTTATCCTCAACATAAGAAAAATTTACTCTTCTTCTTCTTCTTCTTCTTCGTCGTCAACAGAATCTTCGTCAACTTCTTTGTTATCGCTGTCAACTTGAATTAAGTGAATATGTTTGTATCCCAACTTAATTTCAAACTCATCACCGGATTTTAAACCCATTGCTTTGGTATATGTAGCACCAATTACAATTTGACCGTTTTGATGAACGCTAACTCTATAAGTCGGTTCCCGACCTCGACCATCTTTTGGTGTTTCCGGACTCAAGGGAATTCCCCTAGCCGATAACAAAGCGTCGTAAAAATCTGTGAGGTTAACTCTTACCTGACCATTCTTAGTAGTAGTGTAATAACCGCACTGCTTTGCTCTTTCTCGTCTTGGTAAAGTAGACAATTCTTTGACTTTTGCAAGCAGTGTTTTTCCTGTTAATGGCGCTGTTGCTGTTTCACTCATTACACTCAAATTTTCCTTAATCTGTGCTTTCGCGATCAATAATGCGGTTTTATGCCTGAGCTAAAGGCAATTTTTAGACATCCGAACATCAAGCTTCTTCGGACTTTCAACTGAGCTTCAATTCCTGCTTATATAATTCCCTGAGTCAATTTTTGTGGTATTCCACAATATTTTACTCATAAATTACGGTCTTTACGGGAATTAATTTTGGTTATTTTACACAGTTTTAGCCGATGTTTACAATCAGGGATGAAAAATTTTTCTCTCACCAACTTTAAACCAAGCTAATTAACTGTAATTTGCTTTGACAAAACACACAAGTCTACTACTACAAAAAGTTGCAAACTCAAAAATGCAGCAGGCATTTTGTTTTCAGCCAAAGTCTTTTAAACCTGAAGAGTTGTAGGATTTTCCCTAACATTACTCTGTGGCTCTAGACTGCATAGTATTAGCTAAGGGATTACAAGCATACACCCTTTAAGACAGCCAATAGAGACAAAAAAAATTATGTCTCTAGATTACGAAGAAACAAAGCTATAGTTACCGCGCTTGTGCGGCAATTTATTATGGTTTTGTTACCTCGTAATTTTATATTAAATACTAACATGGACTAATAATAGCAAAATAATTGTTTAAGTTTTAATTATTTTTGCTGTTATGCTTTTATCTATTGTTCTGCCCTTAAGGGGCTAACTGTTGCTCCAATAATTTTCTCAAAATTCATTGAAGTTTGATCAGTTGTTTAAAGGTTTCATAGTTACATATCCCACTTTCACCGAATATTCCTTTATCCGTAACACTGGCTAATATACAAAGCGCATGACAAGCAAATCCAATATCAGATATATTAATCAATTGCTTCAAGTCTTCTATATAATCTTGAAATCGATTGGGGTATAAGTAAAATCAAGATTTATGTCAATTCAACCCTTAAGAATGGTGTGATTATTCGATAATAAAGCAGTTATCGCCAATTGGTATATTTCAAGAAATCTGGGAAAGTGCTATTCAAGTTTTGTGAAGAATGCTCTTGAAATCAGGGCTGACTCGCAAAAACTCTCTGTTAAAGTTTGTTTAAGAGTAAACTTATATTAATGGATCTGGTTGATAATTTTTTTGCGATACTTGGCAGAGTTGAAAGCGGTTGGGCGTTTGATCAGAGAATTTTTACAATTATCCTTCAAACTATAATTAAGATTCTCTTTTATAATTAATCATTGTTAAACAGCTATTTAAACTTGGTCAACAAGGGTATATAAGAATTCAGTTTGATTCCTGTTAGCCCTGCGGGTGGCAAGGTCATAATTACTCTACCGGGTGAGATAATAGGGAATAGGGAACAGGAAACATCAAAAAGTCCTAGTCCGCATCCCGAATTTTCTTAAACCTCAGATATTACTCTTATAAATCCTCCTTGTTATATAGTGCTGTATTCACAACAATTTTCTTTAATGGGCAAGGACAGTTAAAGTCGGAACACGAGGTAAAATGCAAGTTAATTTTAAAGTTATTCGCCAAAATCAAAATACATCTCCTACTGTACAAACTTACCTTTTGGATGTAGAAGAGGGCAATACAATC
Source organism: Rivularia sp. (in: cyanobacteria) (assembly GCA_050329355.1). Taxonomy (GTDB): domain Bacteria; phylum Cyanobacteriota; class Cyanobacteriia; order Cyanobacteriales; family Nostocaceae; genus Rivularia. Next base: position 1,967 of record JBHJOU010000623.1, on the reverse strand, counting down.
CTTGATTGTCTCAATCGGATCAAATGGGAGCAAGATGGGACTTTAGCATTTCGTAAAAATTGCCGCAATACAATTTGCGGTAGTTGTGCTATCAGGATTAATGGACGTTCCGCTTTAGCTTGTAAGGAAAATATTGGCAGCGAAATAGCTAGATTTGCTTCACTTGTATCGTCGGAAAATCAAGCAAATTCTATCCCTGAAATCGCGATCGCCCCATTGGGTAATATGCCTGTACTAAAAGATTTAATTGTTGATATGAAAGGTTTCTGGAACAGTTTAGAAACTGTTTCTCCTTACGTCAGCACTGCTGCAAGAAAGGTACCCGAACGAGAGTTTTTACAAACACCAGAAGAAAGGCAACAGTTGGAGGAAACTGGTAACTGTATCATGTGCGGTGCTTGTTATTCCGAGTGCAATGCATTGGAGGTAAATCCAGATTTTGTGGGGCCTCATGCCCTTGCGAAAGCTTATCGAATGGTGGAAGACAAGCGCGACAATGAAAAGCAAAGTCGTTTAGAACAATACAATGAAGGAACAACAGGAGTTTGGGGTTGTACTCGTTGTTATTACTGCAATAGCGTTTGTCCGATGGGTGTCGCACCTTTAGATCAAATTAGTAAAATTAAGCAATCTCTTTTGGAAACCAAACAAGCAAGCGATAGTCGTTCAATTCGTCACCGCAAGGTATTGATAGAGTTGGTAAAAGAAGGTGGTTGGATTGATGAGAGACAATTTGGTTTACAGGTTGTCGGGAATTACTTTAAAGATATTAAAGGTTTGCTAGGTATTGCACCTCTCGGTTTGAAAATGATGGCTAGAGGTAAATTTCCTTTGAATTTTGAACCTTCCCAAGGAACTATGCAGGTACGTTCTTTGATGGAAGCGGTGGAACGAGAAAAGGTTAATAAAGATTAAGATTTTGATATTTCTTCGCTGATGACGGGAGCAAGCTACACCCATGTGCCACTTTTCTCATGGGAGTTTTTAATGTATAAGTAACAAAAAACTAATAGTTACAATTTGTATGCCGATTTACTTGACTTAAGTTTTAATAAAATTAACAAAAAAATGAGTTGAATCAAAATTTTTCACATATTCTTTAGGAAAATTTTAAGTTTATGTACCAATCGAACAGGCGACAATGAAGAAAAGTATCTAATGCTAGTCAATTAGTTCTCATAAAGGTTACAATTGTTTACAATGTCAAAAAAATCAGAAATGTTGAATTAACTACTTTTTATCTAACTCTAGGTACTTGTAAAGCATGGTTAAAATCTGCAAATATTAGCAATTAATAATCATAAATATAAAAGTACTCTTGTATGCAAAATTTCTAGAGTGCCAGATTTGCACTTTGAACTATCTGGGTTTTCTAATTTTTTTGAGGTATACCCGGTCTAGGAATTTATTTAATTGTGAACTTACTGCCAAAATTCATTTTCACCACCCTTTATGCCTAGTGCTATGAAGACCGCTCAGACACCTAAAGACCTCGTGCGGACTTATCTGCGTGAAATTGGTCGCGTACCACTTTTAACTCACGAGGAAGAAATACTTTACGGCAAGCATGTACATAATGCAACAGTCTTGCAATCTATAAGAGAATCCCTTGTTGTCGAATTAAAACGTCAACCGAGCTTAGAAGAATGGGCCTCATGTGCCAAGTTAAATCCATCTGAATTAGAAGAAACAATAGAAAAAGGCGAAATCGCTAAACGCAAAATGGTAGAAGCAAATTTGCGGCTTGTGGTTTCGGTTGCAAAAAAATATATAAAACGTAATGTTGATTTACTTGACTTGATTCAGGAAGGTAGCATCGGAATGCAACGGGGTGTAGAAAAGTTTGACCCGACAAAAGGTTATAGATTTTCTACTTATGCTTATTGGTGGATTCGTCAAGCAATTACCCGCGCAATTGCCGAAAAAGGTCGTACTATTCGTCTGCCGATTCATATTACCGAAAAGTT
>JBHJOU010000444.1:0-3346 GCA_050329355.1 Rivularia sp. (in: cyanobacteria) | reverse complement strand
AGACCAGTACTTAAAACATCGTTAGAGGTGATACCTCCCTTACTGATCAAAAATCCGATATCAGAAGGTAAACCGCGAACAACATCCATTAATAAACCTGAAACCTTAGCCCCAAATTGCAATCGAGTAGTAATATCCTCAAAAGTTAATTCCTGACGGCTGGTATAAACTACTGGTGTATTTCCAGCATTATGTGCCTCGTGAACATTTTTGAGTATATGGGTTAGCAGTGTAGCAGATTGACTCCCTTTCTCAAGCAATTGGGCTACATCTATTTCGATTCCCACAATACCTTTAGCTTGTAATAGGGCTTCTAGCTGCTGAGTAGTTTTTTTCACATGAGAACCAACTATCACCGCTCCTGGTTTACCCGTAATGACATATTCAGCCATGTTTTCGGGGGAAATTGGTTGGTCCGGTAGCATCGCTAAAGCAGTTAAAATACTTGCAGCAGAACGGAATAAAAAGCGTTTTCCTTGACTTGCTGCCACTAATACATCTTCAGCAAACTGATCCAAATCGCTTTGTGTTTCACCATCTACAACAGCACATTGATTACCGCTGAGTTTGATCAACCGTTCCAGACTACCACCCCGAATGTCATCAAGTAAAAATCGTTCTACGGAATCGGCTGCAATACGTCCCTGAGTCTTTTCTTCGACATATTTGGGTAAATAACTGTGATTGTAACTAAATACTGAATCCCGAGCGAATTCAGTTTCATGAACTGCAACAGGAACATCATTAATCATTAAGTAATGTACGCTGTCGCGTGTAATACGTCCTCCTTCAAAAAATGCTGGTACTAGAAAATGAGCATCAAAAGCACCTAATTCTTCAGCAATCACATCAGTTTCAATCGGATAATGTCCCCGTAATGTAGAATCACTACGACTAACAACGAGAAAATCCTGAATTTGTTCGGCATCCAACGCCAACTTTAAATTATGGCAAACCTCTTTAGTTACAGATGCAGCGTTATCTGGAGTTAAGGCTCTAGTGTTAGTTAAAACAAAAAAAATTGGGGAATCATCTCTTAACCCCAAACGCAAAGTATCAACATCCCACTGCATTAAAAGCAAGCAACTGTGGACAGTTTGAGAACCAGTAGGATCATCATCGAGAACAATTATTTTAGGTTTATTAGTCATATTTCAATCATCGGGGCGACTGTAAGTTTCTGATTTGAGATTGAACATCAACGGCGATTTGCAATGATTGATTGAGAAGTTGAGCGTATTCCCCAGCCTCTGTACTAACTTGCAAAGCTTGCAGATGAGCTAAATTATTTACAAATAAATCTTGATTGTTCACAAGTAACTTTTTATTATCGCGTAAAATTCGTTCCGTTTTCAAAGCCCGTACCAAATCTTCTCGAATCAGTTGCAATGCGGCAATAACTTGATGGCGATCGCGAATATGACTTTGGGTATTTCCCGCTGTATCTAATTGGTCGTTAATATCAATAGCTTGAATGACTTCGTGATATTGATCGACCTCATCGAGAAGTTTAGTTAAGGATTGAGGACAACTTTTTTTTCGCCAAATCCACCGTATTAATACTATGAAGACTGGTACAATCACTAACAATCCTAATCCTAAAATAATTTCTGAACCAATGGTAGGTAAAATAATAAATGCATAAATAAAACCGACAACAATAGGAGTTAAAGCGAGAGCTGTAATTACTTCATTGATCAAAAAACCAAATCGTTTTTCACGGTTTTTGAGAATTGAAGGACGAAAAACATCTTCAGGATCTATTCCCGTTAAGCGTCTTAATTCACCTTTAGTAATTTCCAAGCCGATTAAATCTGGCTGCACGTTGAGATATTCTCCTGGGTGTGTGAGTGATTATTTTGATGGTATTGTATTAATTTTAAGTATGAAGGGAATAGTCAGGTAAAAACTACAAAATTGAGAAAATCATGACAGCAGGCAATGTTCAACAGCAAATATTAGAATATCTTGAAGTATTACCATCAGAACAAGTTAAAACTCTTCTTTTAACATGGTTAACAAATTCATCTGGGAACTTAGAAGATTTTGAACAGTTACTTGCAAATAAACCGACTCAAGCCATAGAAAAATCATTTGAGTACGGTGAGATAGACGCAGGGTTAAATTTTCAACCTGTTTCTGAAGCATAAAGCTACAAGATAAACACTTTAAAGATGAGCTAAAAACTCTTCTACCGAAACCTCAGCCTGTCTCAAAATACTTTTAAGCGTTCCAAGTGCAATCGTTTTATTATGTAGCGGTACAACACAACCAATTTCTATAACTTGTTGAGGTTCTTCCTCCGAATCATTATCAACACTTAATTGTTTTTTCAAAATCACATGACTTCCCCGTTGACGAACTTGTTCAAATCCTAATCTTTCCAAAACACGGATGACTTCTGCGGCTTTCACCCGTGGTAATTTAGGCACTTTTTACCTCGAAAGTAGTTAGTAAAGGACGAGAATTCTTTAATGTGGGAAACTCTTCTAAATAAAGTTCCGTTGCTTCTTTGAGATTACTAATAGCCTCTTCTATAGTTTCTCCTTGACTAGCTGTTCCTACTTCAGGACATTCAGCTACATACACATCGTCTTCCCAATAAATCACTGCGGTAAAAATTTTATTCATGTATCGTCTCACGCTCTATTTTTCTAAGATAAACTGAATTTAATGATATTAAATCAGTGAACAGTCAACAGTTATCAGTTATCACGGTTTCAGTCGGTGATTTAACCCCGACTGAAACACACCACTTTTAGAAGTGGGGGACTCTGACTCCCAATTTATTTACAGTTTTTAACTGATAACTGATAACTGATAACTGTTAAAAAAAACTCACACTCACGAATTATTCTCACCATCCTTCTATAATCTCTTCCCTCCGCACCTCCGCACCTTCAGCGTCTAGTAAGGTTATTTATCCCAAATCTCCTCAAACATTTCAGAATGTTGCAAAAACTACATTCCGAGAAATTTGTAACAAATAATAGTAGTAAATCTCAATACTTTTAGCTACTGGTTAAGTTATGCAAAGTTACTTTCTTTCATGCTTCGTTCCAATTGCAATGAGAGCTAGTACCATGTTTGAGTACCCCCATGTATTAATAATTGGAGATAAATTAATGACAGATGCTAATCAACCTACACCAATACAAACTGCTACAGCTAGCGATGGCATTCTTAAGACTAACAGTAATACTATCAATATAGTTAACATTCGTTCCGGACCTTCGCTGAATAATCGCGTCATTCACGAGGGAAAAAAAGGTGATAAAGTCAAAATTCTCGATCAAAGGAAACCCGCTGGAGATACGCGCTCTTGGTATAAAGTAAAATTCGGTTC
>JBHJOU010000775.1:0-6504 GCA_050329355.1 Rivularia sp. (in: cyanobacteria) | reverse complement strand
GATGGAGTAGCAGAATTCGGTTATTTGCTGTATGATGCTCCCGAAGGAATGTCAGTTGATGAAAATGGTTTAATTACTTGGGTACCTACTACAGAAAGTTTAGTTAATTCTCAAGTTACCTTATACGTCTTTGATAAACGCGGTGGTTATACCAAGCAAGAATTTACCATCAATGTTCTGGGTGGTAATAATCAACCCGTATTTAACAACATTACCGCAATTAGTGGTGCTGGAGTAACTACACAAGATTCCTATAAGCTTATATCTGCAAAAGAAGCGCAACCCCTACAGCTACAAATCTCCGCTACAGATGTAGATCAAGATAAATTAACATACTGGGTTGATAATCTCCCTCCTGGTGCTGCATTTGACGCAAAAACTGGTATTCTTACTTGGACTCCCGGTTATAGCAGTGCTGGTACCCATGAGAACGTCCAGTTTACAGTTACTGACGGTAAGGAACGCATAACTCAAACCGCTACCTTCTTAATTGCACCAACAAATCAACTCCCGGAATTTAAAACAATACCTTCAAAGTTCGTTAGAGAAGGGGAAAGCGTCCGCATTCAATTAAAAGCAAGCGACGCAGAAGGTGATAATTTAACGTACAGCAGCAAATTACTTCCCGGTGGTTCTAAATTAGATCCAACTACCGGATTGTTTGAATGGACACCCGGATTCTTCCAAGCAGGAAACTTTGAAATTCCGTTTACGGTGAGTGATGGTAATAACATTGTTACTCAAACCTCTTCAATAACCGTCTTCAACGCTAACGCTGCTCCCGTATTTGATAATCTGGGAGAATGGTATATTCAAGAAGGAGAACAATTACGCTTCCGTGCATTTGCATTTGATGCTGATAATCCAGATTTTGTACTTCAAGAAAGGAATGCTTCGGGTGAGTTGACTATCTTAGAAGGTAGTGAAGCGACAGTTAATTATACAGTTGGAAATCTTCCCCCTGGTGCGACGTTTGATGCGGAAACTGCTACATTTACTTGGACACCAGATTACAACACTGCAAACAATTACGATGTCACCTTTACAGCAACAGATGATGGAGACGGTACTGGATTAAACGCTACGACAACTGTTACTGTACCCATCACCGTTTATAATACCAATCGCGCACCCTCCATTATTGACTTTGAAAACATATCGGTAAATAAAGAAGAAACTACAGAAATTATCATTACAGCAACCGATGCAGAAAATGATAATTTACGCTTTAGTTTAGTAAGAGAAAGGGAAGCTGGATTTTCCATTCCAGAATTTATCAACTTTGTCGATAACGGGGATGGTACAGCTAAATTAACCGTTTCTCCCACGAATAAAGATATTAGCGATAGTTACAGCTTTACCTTAATAGTAGAAGAAATCCGCAGCGAGGAAGAAACACCGCTTTATACAGAAAAAACCTTTAATATCACCGTTGGAGGGACAAACGATGCTCCGCAAATTAAATATATCGGTGATAAAGTAGCGGTTATTGGGGAAGCTCTTAAATTTGACTTAACTGTTGCAGATAATAATCAAGATAATTTAACTTTTGATATTCAAGGAATACCCACGGGTGCTACTTTCACCCCGAAAACCCAATATGGTAGAGCAACCTTTGAATGGATTCCAACAACGGATAATCTAGACATAACCTATCCCGTCACCATTCAAGTTACCGATAGTGGAAATGGTAACGTCAACGAAATATTCAGCGACACTCAAACCTTTAATATAGTTGTCCGTAATAATAATACCGCTCCTCAACTCAATCCGCTAACGAACTTAACTCTTAAGGAAGCAGAAACTTTAGACTTACAGTTAACCGCAACAGATTCCGACGGTGATAAACTTACATATACAGCTACAAATCTTCCCCAAAACGCTTTCTTAAATCCAGAAACAGGTTTACTCAAATGGACACCAAATTACACCCAATCTGGAATTTACGATAACATTACCATCACCGCTACCGATGGAAATTTTTCTTCTACTCAAACCTTAAATATAGAAGTAGAAAATACCAACCGCTCACCCATAATCGTTCCTTTACCCACACAAATTGGTAGAGAAAACGAACGCTTACAATTCAATCTTAATGCTGTTGATTACGACTTTGAAAACGTTATTTATTCACTTCCTAACTTACCAACGGGAGCATCATTCGATAACCGTACTGGAGAATTCAACTGGAAACCTACTTACGAGCAAAGCGGACAATATAAGTTTACCTTTGAAGCGATCGATGCACTTGGGGAAGTTGGTAAACGAGATGTTAATGTTCTGATTTCTAATACCAACCGCAATCCGCTTCTTAAAGTATCTAACCGTGCATTAGCATTAGGAGAAAATCTTTCCTTTATCCTTGATGGTTCTGACCCGGATAGTAATACACAGTTGACTTACACTGCTGATATTTTACCAGAAGGCGCGACCTTAAATACAGAAACTGGGGAATTTAACTGGACACCAAATCCGGGACAGGTAGATAATTACAGTATTAATTTCTCCGTTAGTGATGGGATAAGTACCGTTACAGAAAATGCGTTAATTAAAGTTGCTCTTACAGCTACGAATCCCACAGTAAATCTCGATTTAACTCCGAGTTTCCCAGTTGTACCGAATCAAAGTGTTACTATTACGGCTTTTGCAGATAGTTTTGCTTCGATTGATAATATTACCGCTAAAGTTAATGGAGAAGAAGTAGCAGTTGATCGATTTGGTAGATTTAAGTTTACTCCTACAATCCCTGGTAAAGTTGAAATTGTTGCAGTTGCAACGGATGCAGATGGTAGAGTTGGTAATGCTTCTACAGTAATTAAGGTACGCAATCCCCTCGATAACGATGCACCGATAGTAAAATTAGCTCCTGCTATTAATGCGAATATTATCAGTAATATTACTAATATTGTTGGTCAGGTATCTGACGTTAATTTAGATAATTGGTTGTTGGAAATAGCTGATTTTGGAGAAGTTGAATTTACTGAAATTGCTAACGGGGATAATACAGTTGATAATAATATTCTCGCCCAAATTGACCCCAATAAATTAAATAACGGTTTCTACCAATTAAGATTAACTGCAACTGATATTAGCGGACGAATAAGTAGTACAGAAACTGCGATCGAGATTAATAGTAGTGCAAAAACCGCTTATACCCGCACCGAAACCGATTTAACGTACAATTTCTCCTCTCCCTCCCTCACTCTCTCCCTCCCTCTTTCCCTCACCCGTACCTATAATTCCTTAGATAACACCTGGAGATTCAGCACCGATACCAATATTCAATCCTTAGTTCCGTTAACAGGTAGAGAAGATTTAGGAGTTTACGAACCTTTCCGTGTAGGAACAAGATTGTACCTCACCACACCAACTGGGGAGCGTGTCGGATTTACCTTCGCTCCACAAAAACGCTCAATCCCTGGATTAACTTATTATTCCCCCAAATGGGTTGCGGATGCTGGGGTTAACTATACTTTGAGTTCTATTGATGCTAAGTTAACTCTGGCTGGTAATCGGTTGTATCAGCTAAATACTGGGGTAGCTTATAATCCAGCGAGTGGGGATTTTGACGGAGCCGAATTTACGTTAACTGCTGATGATGGAACAAAATACTTTATTGATAGTAAGAAAGGAATTACTGAGCAGGTTGCAGCAAACGGGATTAGTTTAGTTTATAGCGATAGTGGAATTACGAGTTCTACTGGGGAAACGGTGCAGTTTGTCAATAACGAGCAAGGTTTCTTAAAACAAGTTATTGCTCCTGATGGTACGAAGGTTATTTACGATTATCTTGATGGTAATTTAGTTGCTGTTAGGAATTTATCTACTGGGAATGTACAACGTTATGGTTATAGTGATTCATTACTTACGTTAGTAACTGGAAATCCGGGGACGAATGGTAATGCAATTAGCTATGGTACAACTCCGGAAGTATCTCCCATACTTAGCGATTTGAGTGGTGTTGTTCAATGGAATGGTACAACAATTAGCGGTAATTCAAGTGAAGGAATTGATAGATATACTTTTGGTTTAAGAGACGGTGAAATCCAATCTACCGTTACAGGTATTGTGCTTGTCGGTGTAGAAACTCAAGGAATTACTACTATTAATGGTAACAGTCCACTCGTTACTTCTTCTGGATATGGGTTATACGCAATTGATAAAGCTGGGTTGAATTTACTTGAAGTTGCTGGTGGGGGATATGACTTAAAGCTGAATATTGCTGGTGATGTGAACAACGATGGTGTCGTTGATGGAGTTGATAGTGCGGAGTTGGGAAGCGCGATCGCTCTAAATAATTACGATGTTCGCTACGACTTCAACCGGGATAATGTGGTAAATGCTGCTGATATGCAGATATTAGGTAGCAATTATGGCTTTACGGCTAACCGCGCTCCTGTAATTACGGCAAGTGAAATACTTACCCATACTGATTTACAAACGTTTATTGAGTTAGATAAATTAGCGACAGATGCAGAAGGGGATGCTATCTACTTCCGTCTTGCGAATCCGGAACAAGGTAGTATCAGCTTTACCCCGGATGGTAAGTCTGCTGTGTTTACTCCGAATGCGGGATATTACGGTGATGCAAGTTTTGAGCTAATAGCAGATGATGGTTATAGTACTGCAACTCCGGTGACTATTGACATCAATGTCAGCGATGCACCTTTGGTTAATTTGGATATTGTTAACCGCAGTCCGAGGTTAGATGTCGGGGAAAGTACTCAGTTGGTGGTAATTGGTGATTTTGCTGACCAAGATGATGTAATATTGCCTGCTTCTTATTTGCAATTTGGTTCTGAGAATGAGTTGGTGGGAAGGATTACGGATACTGGGGTGCTTGTCGGAGAAGGTGATGGGGTGTCAATTGTTAGTGTTGGGAGGGGTGGGATATCTGCGGTAACTGCTCTAAGAGTGGGTGACTTCCTACCTACTAATCAAGAAGAACTATACGTATCAATCGCAGAAAACTACGGTTTAAACCTATACCCGGAAGCAGTTACCCTCACACAAAATGTAACCCGACAAATACTGGTAGGACTTAATGAAGTACAACAATCTCCTGACCTTAAAGATGATTCTAAAGGTACACGGTACTTCGTTAGCAATCCCAACATTATAAATGTTAGCGAAGATGGTTTAATTACTGCATTAGCTGAATCCGGTACTGCAAACGTTACCGTAATTTACGGAGCAGCAGAAGAAATTATCCCAGTACGCATAGATCAACCGATATTAGGTGGAGAAGCCACTATAACCGCAGATGGTGGTGTAGTCCAAGATGAAGATGGGACTACAGTAATGGTTGCTCCTGGAGCCTTGTTGGAAGATACCACAGTTAACATCATCAAGTTAACCCAAGAACAATTGAGTTTACCAGTACCCGAAGGATTTACCTTTAACTCTGCATTCCAATTAGATATTAGTGGAAACAACGCTTTTGAAATCCCCGCACAAATAGCCGTACCCGCACCTTCGGGGGTAGAAGTGGGACAAGAAGTCTTTTTCCTTCGTCAAGGAGAATTGCCCACCGCAGATGGTAGTTTACAGTCATACTGGTTTATTGAAGAGTCGGGAATTGTTGGTGCAGATGGGATGATTCGTACTTCTTCTCCACCGTGGTCCGGAGTACAACAATCAGGTACTTATACAATTGCCGTACCGAAATTTACTTATCCAGAACCGAATTCTGATATCGGCTTAATTGCGGATTTTGTAGAACAATCGGCATTACTTGGTGCATTTGCCGTAGCTTATGGATTAGCATTCCCTGTTCCACTTAGCTATCTTGCTTTAGGTGGTGCAACTCTTGCACTCAGCGGTTTTGCTGCTTCGTATCTCAGCTACATATCACAATTACAATCAATTCCAATTTCAACTGTAGATGTAGTCGCAATCAAGAGAGTCGGTAAATTACCCTACATTACCTCTTCAGGTGTTCAAATTAACCCCAACGGTACCGCTTCGGTACAAGTAAATTTTGATGATACAAGTACACCAGATAATGACCCATTTAAACCCCCAGTTATTACCGGAGCAGAATTAAGTTTCTATATAACAGGTGAACCAATTGTTTACATTACAGCCAACAACGTGCTTGTTGATACTGATAATCTTGGTAGCAAATTAGAAGATTTAATCGTTAATTTCCGCACTAATAATGGCAGTGTCTATAAAGGCACAGTATTACCAGAGTTAAGTACGAAATTAGGTGATAATCTTTATAATATTGCCGTTACGCTACCATCCAACGTAATTTTAGGCGAATCTGATATTGAAATAGTACGGCAACAAAATGAAAAACGCGGTCTTAAACCAGAAGATGTCGAACTTGTTTTTTATGCGAGTGAGAAATCTATTAAGTTAGAGCCACAAGATAACGAATTAGTATTAGCTGCTCAAGTCTGGAAAGACAGCTTAACCGCAATTAACCCTAATAAATGGGAAGAAATTGAATTTTCCGAAAACTTAACAAGCTTTGACCTGATAGCAGCTACTGATATT